>CAZXNY010000042.1:0-12596 GCA_964642205.1 uncultured Caulobacteraceae bacterium | reverse complement strand
CGCTTTACCGGCGAGGGGGTGAATCTGTCCGGCCGGCGCTATGCGTTCGACCTGGGCGATGCGGGCGGCTTCTACCTGGCTGGCGGCGGCGCCTCGAAGCGCGAACTGGGCGGCGAAGCTGATTGCACCTTCTGGATGACACCGGAAGATTGCGCCAAGCTGCACGCGGGCGACCTCGATCTCGACGCCGCGTTCATAGATGGGCGGCTAAGAACGAAGGGCGATCTGGCGGCCGCCTTGGCGTTCGCCGGGCAGTTTCCGTTACGGGGCGGGTAGATGGCGTTTGTGCGGGTGCCGGGCAATCCCGAGCCGGAAGGCGCGGAAGAGCACTGGCTTGAGGGGCGCGGGGGCGTGAAATTGCGGGCGATGATCGCGCCGGCGATCGCGCATGCGGCGCGTGGCTCCGTCATCATTTGCCCTGGCCGCACCGAGTTCATCGAGAAATATTTCGAAGTCGCCGGTGAATTGCAGCGCCGCGGCTTCGCCGTGTTCGCGATCGATTGGCGCGGGCAGGGATTGTCCGACCGCGAATTGCCGAACGCCTTGAAAGGCCACTTCACCAGTTTCGACGATCCAGTGAACGATCTCGCCGCTGCGCTGAAAATCTTCGCGATGCGCTTACCGCGCCCGCACATCATGCTGTGCCACTCGATGGGCGGCGCGATCGGTTTGCGCGCGCTGCAAACGCGCCGTGTCGAGTGCGACGCTGCAGTGTTTTCCGCGCCGATGTGGGGCATCGCCAATTTGGGCGATCTCTCGAAGGGCTTCGTGCGCTTTATGTCGACGGTCGGCGCGGGCGGCATGTTCGCGCCGGGCGTTGAAACCAAGTGGAAGCGCGAAAACTGGAAAAAGAGCGCGGTGACGCAAGATCGCGAGCGCCACGCGCGCAACAGCGGCCTCGTGCAGGAAGATGAGCGCTTGCAGCTCGCGGGCCCCTCGATCGGCTGGGTTGCGGCGGCGGCGGAAGCCACCGAAGCGTTCACGCAGCCACGCGCCTTCGCGCATGTGAAAATACCGGTGCTGGTGTTCACCGCCGGCAAGGAAGTGCTGGTCGACAACAAGCAGACGGCGCTGGTCGCCAAATCGATCCCGGGCGCGGAAGTCGTCAACATTCCCGGCGCAAAGCACGAGATCCTGATGGAGCTCGATCAGCACCGCGAACAATTCTGGGCGACGTTCGACCGCTTCACCGATCACGTCGCGCCGCAGGCCGCCGCCTAATTCGCCGCGAACGGCACGAGTTCGCTGCGCGCGTCTTCAAGCTGCGCGCGGAACGCGGCGTCGGCGTGCAAACGTGCGAGCACCGCAGCGCCCAGGGTACGGCCCGCCGCAACGTCGCTCGGCCAATGCACGCCGCAGATCACGCGGCTGTCGCCATAGGCGAGCCCGCGTTGCAGCACCGCGTCCGCGCGCGTCGGTGCGATTTCCGCGAGCACCAGCGCCCACGAATAACCAAGCATCGCGTGGCCGGACGGATAGGAGCGCTCGGGGCCGAGCGCCTGCAGGTCCGCGCCCTCGCATCGATACGCCGATGGATTGGACGCATACGGGCGCGGGCGCGCGTAACGCTCCTTCGCCACGTTCATGGGGCCGACTTCCGCCATCAGCACGCTCTGAAACAGACGCGCCGTGCGCGGCAGCGATGCGGCTTGGAACCGCTCACCGAAAATGTCGCGAAATTGGAGGAACGGATCGACGGCTTGGTCGCGCGATGCGAGCGCGATCCGCTCTGCGCCCACGCTTGCGGCAGAGCCCGCGCGATCCGCCGCTTCGCCCGGCGAGCCCGCGGCCGGCGGCGGGCCGACAAGCGCTGCGCCATCGAGGATCGGCGGGCCTGCGGCCGGTTGTGCGAATGCGGCGGGCGCGGCCATGAGCGCCAGAATGAAGAGGCTCGCGCGCATCGTGCTTGTCCCCGTGTTGTGACTGCGGCGGCGCTTGCGCCGTATGCTTGGGTAGGCGACGGATTGCGCACGGAATCAAGTGCGGCGGGAGGAAGCGGCGATGGCCGGCGATTGGAGCGTGACAGCGGCGAACGGGCTCCGGCTCGACGCAACGCTCGACGCTGACAGCCCGATCTTCCGCGCCTTCTTCGATGGCTACGACAAAGCCTTCGTGCTGCCCGATGAAAAAGAAGACGAAGAGGGCTTTGCGCTCTGCCTCGCGCTCAATCGCGGCGAGGATTATGCGCGTCTGGAAAAGATCTACGGCCCGTTCCGTGAAGTGTGCGCGATCGCGACGGACGCGAGCGGCAAGCGCATCGGCGGCGCAAACTTCATCGCATCGCCGGTCTCGGCGCCCGGCGGCGAAAGCTACGTCTGCGCAAATCTCAACTACATCTATATCGACGCCGGCGCGCGCGGGCAGGGCAACTTCCGCGCGCTGGTGACGGCCGTGACAGAGCTGATCGGTTCGCTCTTTCCCGGTGCGCCGCTCGTGTTCATCGAGCAGAACGATCCGATCGCGATGAGCGCGCAATCCTATGCGCGCGATACACAGTTCACTGGCCTCGATCAGATTGATCGTCTGCGCATCTGGGCCAGGTGCGGCGCCAAGGTCGTCGATCACGCTTACGTGCAGCCGCCGCTCTCGGCAGACCAAGAGGCGGATGAAACGCTCGTCTATTCCGTGCTCGGCGTTGCGGGCGATGCGCTGCCCGCGTGCGTCGTGGCGGCGCATCTCAAGCGCTTCTTCGGCATTTCGGTGCTGAAAGGCGCGCGGCTGGAACAAACCCCTGCCGCTGCCGCACAGGTGGCCGCGCTTGACGCGAAGTGCGCCGCTGGTGAAGCGATCGCGCTGATCGATCCGGCGCCAACGCTCGCGCGCATGCCCAATCGTGACGCGGCGATGACGCTGCGATCGCCGCCGCCGGAGCGTTTTCGCGATCTCCTCGCCGCCAAGGGTTGACGCGCGGCGCCTGCGCCCGTTCTTTCGCCGCGGGGGACCACATGGCGGACGAAGACAGCATCTATACGTTCCGGGACGGCGTTGAGCGCGTCACCGAAGTGAACGGAACGCTGCACTGGACGCTTTCGCTCTACATCGACAAAGACCACATGCCGGCGGACTTTGCCGAGAAGTTCCGGTCCGAGCACAAGGTCGCCAATCAGCAAAAGTTTCCGGCCGAAACGCTGAAGGACGTCCCGCGCTCCACGTTCCTGCGCGACGCGATTGATCCGCTTTTCAACGACATCTCCGATCGGGAACGCCTTGGCGAAGTGCAGGACTATCTGCTCGACACGCCGGGCGCGCGCATGTGGCGCGAGCTTGAGATCAATGCGCCGAACGAAATAACCTGGGAGACGGAGGGCGTCTCAAACACCGCGCTTCTGGAAAAACACGGCCCACGCAAAGTGTGGCTGCGGCGGTTTTGGTACGTGCACCTCAACGGCGCGCTCTCGTACCATCTGAGTTTTCTCATTCGCTACACGCACACGATCGAGGACTATTACTTCCTCTCGCTGCTACAGAAGCTCACCGCGCCGAAAGAATTCGTGCCGAAGGACCGGACGGAGAAGCGCTATGTCTGGCAAACCCAAAAGCCGCTCGATCTCCAGCCGCTCGATGGCGTGAAGGTCATCGATCAGGGCCAGGCGCCGCGCACATTCTGGCACTGGGTGCGCGATCAGTTCAACGACGACGCCGATAGTCTGTTCGATAGCTTCAGCCTTGGCGCGCCGCGTGTCCCGGCCAAGCACGCCGCGCATCTGCCGCGCACCGGAACGAGTAAATTCCAGCAGTTGCTCTCGCTCGAAAAATCGGTCGAGACGCCCGGGCTCTATCTGCCCAGCGCGCGCGTCATGTTCTTCTTCTACGATGAAGACTTCTTCGACGCGCTGCTCCCGCCGCCGGTTCAGGGCGCGGCGCGCCCGGAGCGTCGCGATGTGCTCGATCGCGCGGCGTTCGAGAATGATGCTGCGCTGGTCGAAACCAGAATCGATCCGAAAACGGGCGCATGCACGCTCGATGGCGCGCTCTTCGCGCAGGTCGATATCGCGCGGCTCCGGTACTATTTCCTGGCCGGCTTTTGCCAGAACATCATCGACTTCATGCGCCAGGATGCATCGGAAATCCTGGACTCGACCGATCCGGTCTATCCCGTCGATTCCGAGGATGTTGAGGAGGCGTTCTTCGTCCGCTACGCCAATCCACGCGCGCTGACCACGTTCGTGAAGAGCTGCCGCAGCCTCGAAGTCGGCAACACCTACATCGGCACGTGCCCGTACGCGTTCCTCATCCACGTCACGGCCATGCACAACGAATTCGCCGTGCGCGACTATGAGGACGAAACCGATCAGCTCGTGCAGGACGTGCGCGCTGCGGCGGAGGCCGATGCGCATGGCCGCGCCGTCGAGATGTTCTACGAATTCCGCACCAATCAGTTCACGGACTATCAGCGCTATAAATACGCGAACATCTTTCGCTACGACACGGAGAAGAAAGTGTTCGCCGCGATGGAGCGCATCCGCGGCGTCGCGCGCAAGGAGGCCTATCTCAAGGAAATCGTCGATACGCTGGAGAAGCAGTCCGGCGACAGCGAAGCGCGGCTCTCAAAGCGCGACGAGGACCGGCTGAACGGCATCCTGCTCGTGGTCGGCTTCTATTCGATCTTCCAAGTCGCGTTCGAAGCGGTGAATCACCTCGACGCGATCTTGCCGATCAATGAGGCGGGCAAGCATTTCTGGCTGCAGGTGACGATGTGGCTCGCGGGCGCGACGACGGTCGCAACGCTTGCCTTCCTCGGCGTCGCCGCTTGGCACTTTATCGAGCGCGCGCTCAAGGTCGGCGCACTCAAAAGAAGGCGCTAATCGCGCCCGTAATCGCGCTCCACCTTCGCGATGCGAATGCGGTAGGCGCCGTACCAGCGTTCTTTGCCGTTGCGCTGCGCTTCGAGGTGATCGCCGATCTGCTTCCAGCGTTTGATGTCGCTGTCTTTCTTCCAGTAGCTGATGAAGAGGCTGAATCGCTCAGGCGTATCTGCGCCGAACTCGAAGCCGAGGAAGCCGGGCTGCTGCATCGCAAGGCCCGCCATCTGCTCGCCCATAGCGCCATAAGCATCGTCATCGCCCTCGGTGCGGACGCTGGAAAAGATCGCGGCGTAGTACGGCGGCTTCGGCGTGGCGGCGATGGACATGCGGTTCTCCCCTTGGCGCTTATTCGTCTGCGCTTGGGCGGAGGTTACGCTATCCGAGCCGCCCTTTGTAATCCTCGTACCCGAATCGGCGGTGGATCGTGTGCTTGCCCGTGGCGGGATCGACGGTGCCGATGCTGGGCAGCCGCACGCCGTTGAACGTGGTCGTCTTGACCATCGTGTAGTGGCTCATATCGGCGAACACGAGCTTCTGGCCGATCGTGAGCGGCGCATCGAACGAATAGTCGCCGATCACATCGCCCGCCAAGCACGTGAGCCCGCCGAGCCGGTACGTGTGCGCCTTCGCGCCGGGCAGGCCCGCGCCGTAGATCTCCGCGCGGTACGGCATCTCCAGCGTGTCCGGCATGTGCGCCGTCGCGCTCGTGTCGAGGATCGCGATCGGGCCGTTGTTCTCGATCAGATCGAGGACGCTCGCGACGAGCACGCCGGTACGGATCGCAATCGCTTCGCCCGGTTCGAGATAGACCTCCACGTTGTAGCGCTGCTTGAACGCGCGGATTAGCGCGATCAGGCCATCGACGTCATAGTCCGGCCGCGTGATGTGGTGCCCGCCGCCGAAGTTGATCCACTTCATGCGGCCGATCACGTCGCCGAACTGCGCCTCGAACGCGACGAGCGTGCGCTCGAGCGCATCGGCGCCCAATTCGCAGAGCGAGTGGAAGTGCAGCCCGTCGAGCCGCGCGATCAGCGCGTCTGGGATCGTCTCGCGCAGCGCGCCAAGCCGCGAGCGCGGCGCCGACGGATCATAAAGCTCCGTCTCGACCTCGCGGTGCCCGTGATTCACGCGCAGCCCAAACGAGACCGCGCGTTTGCCTTCCGCTTCGTAGATTGGCAGCAGCCGCGCGGCTTGCGACGGCGAGTTGAACACGATGTGGTCGGTGAGCCAGATCAGCTCGCGGAAGTCCGCGTCGCTATACGCCGGCGCGCACGCATGCACTTCGCCGCCGAACTCCTCGCGCCCCAGCCGCGCTTCATCGACGGACGACGATGTCACGCCCGGCAGATATTCGCGCACGATCGACGCGACCGCCCACATCGCAAAGCCCTTGAGCGCGAGCAGAATCTTGCAGTCCGCCTCGTCCTGCACGCGCTTCAGAATCGCGAGGTTGCGCCGCAGCGCGCCCGTATCGACGAGAAACGCCGGCGTCTCGACGTCCGAGACGTCGTAAGGCCAATCCATTGCGTTGACGGTCATGTGCTTCGCTCAGGCAATAGGGCAGTAGGCAATGGGCAGTAGGGCGGGCAGCAAGGCGCGTATTGCCTTACTGCCCTATTGCCTTCTGCCTTGGCGTGCGCAGCACGCCGGTCTCACATCTCTTTCACGTGCCACGGCAGGCCGGCCGGCCCGAGGCGTTCCAGGAACGGGTCCGGATCGAGTTGCTCGATGTTCCAGACGCCCGCGCCCTTCCACTTGCCCGTGACCATCATCTCCGCACCGACAGCAGCCGGCACGCCCGTCGTGTACGAGATCGCCTGCGCGCCGACTTCCTTGTACGCCTCCGCGTGATCGGCGACGTTGTAGATGAACACGCGCCGCGACTTGCCGCCCTTCGTGCCCTCGATGAGGCAGCCGATTGATGTCTTGCCCGTGTAGTTCGGCGCAAGCGACGCAGGATCGGGCAGCAGCGCTTTCAGGAACTGAATCGGCACGATCTTCTGGCCGTTGAACTCAACGGGATCGATGCGCGTCATACCGACATTCTGCAGCACGTTGAGGTGCGTGATGTAGCTATCGCCGAACGTCATCCAGAACCGGATCTGGCGAAGGCCTTTGATGTTCTGAACAAGGCTCTCCAGCTCCTCGTGATAAAGGAGGTAGGCCTTGCGCTCGCCGACGCCCGGAAAGTCGAACATCATCGATTGTTCGAGCGGCTCGGTTTCCACCCATTGGCCTTGGCGCCAATAGCGGCCCTTCGCGGTGATCTCGCGAATGTTGATTTCCGGATTGAAGTTCGTCGCGAACGGATGGCCGTGGCTGCCGCCGTTGCAATCCAAGATATCGATCGTCTCGATCGTGTCGAACAGGTGCTTTTGCGCGTACGCGCAGAACACGTTCGTCACGCCCGGATCGAAGCCCGAGCCGAGCAGCGCCATGCGGCCCGCCTTCTTGTACGCGTCCTGGAACGCCCATTGGTGGCGGTATTCGAATTTCGCAAAGCCCGGCGCCTCGTAATTGGCGGTGTCGAGATAATCGACGCCGGCATCGAGGCACGCCTGCATCAGCGTGAGGTCCTGGTAGGGCAGCGCGACGTTGATCAGCACCGCGGGCTGGAACTCCCGGATGAGCGCCGCCGTCGCGGCGACGTCGTCGGCGTCGACCTGCGCGGTCGCGATCTGGCGGCCTTGCTTGTCCAAGACGCTCTTGGCGATCGCGTCGCAGCGGCTCTTGGTGCGGCTCGCGAGCAGGATGTCGCTCCACACGTCGTGGTTCTGCGCGAGCTTGTGAACCACCACGTTGCCGACGCCGCCCGCGCCGATGACGAGTACCTTGTTCATGGGACGAAACTCCTTGCGGCCCGTTTGAGCGGGCAAGGTGACAAATGCAACCACGGCTGCTTCGGCCCGGCGCGCGAATCCGCGCACCGGGCCTTGGCAGCTAACGTTTTGAGATCATGCGCCGGTCCTCCCGGCGCCCCACGCTTACCGGCGCTTGCGCTTGGCGAGCGGGATCACCTTCGCCGGCGCAGGCTGCGCGGCGTACAGCGTCGCCATCGGCGCGTCATGCGCGACTACGGTTTCAGCTTGGCCAAAGCCATTGAAACCCGTCGCCAGCGCCGCGCCATAGGCGCCCGTCATGCCGATCTCGATGTAATCGCCTTCGCGCACATCGGCCGGCAGCAGGAACGGGCCCTTCATGTGATCGAGGCTGTCGCACGTCGGGCCGTAAAGCTCGAACGCCTTCAGCTTCGCCGACGCATCGCCATCACGCACCAGGCGCACCGGGAACTTCACGCCGACATGCGCGGCGTCGAACAGCGCGCCATACGAGCCGTCGTTGATGTAGAGCATGTCGCCCTTGCGCAGCTCCACCTTCACGAGGTGGGAACCGCCTTCGGCGACGAGCGCACGGCCCGGCTCGCACCACAGGTCCGCGTTTTCGAGCACAGGCATGTCCTCGAACGCGGCCTTGATCTCGGCCATGTAGGCGTCGAGCGGGGGCGGGGAATTGTCCGCGTAGATCGACGGGAAGCCGCCGCCGACATCGACGATGTCCACCGTGACGCCCGCTTGGCGGATGAGATCGCCCGCGACGCGCATCGCAACGCCATAGGCGGCCGGGTGCATGCACTGCGAGCCGACGTGGAACGCAACGCCCAGTTCAGCCGCAACGCCGCGCACAGCGCGCATCAGCGCGATCGCTTCGGCGCCTTCGACGCCAAACTTCTTGTCGAGCTTGTGCTCGGCGTAGTCGCTCGGCACCGCGATGCGCACGACGAGGTTGAGGTCGTCGGCGTTGCCGGTTTCTTCGACGATCTTGTCGAGCTCGGCCATCGTATCGAGCGAGAACGTGCGCACGCCGTATTGGTGATACGCGCGCCGGATCGCGGCGCGGCTCTTCACCGGGTGCATGAACGCAAGCTTGGCTTCCGGAAAGCGCTCGGCGACGAGGCGCACTTCCGCATCCGACGCGACATCAAATGCGCGCACGCCCGCGGCCCAAAGCGCATCGAGCGCCCACGGGGCCGGGTTCGCCTTCACGGCATAGAAAACTTCGCCAGGAAACTTCTCGAGGAAGTACTTGGCGGCGACTGCGACCTGTTGCGGACGCACGACCGCGACCGGATCTTCCGGCGCGTTCATACGAACCAGCTCAAGGGTCGAAAGGACAGAGTCCATCCGGCATACCCCAAACCAGCGCTGCTCGTGGCTTTTGAGGCCCCCGTTCAGCTCGTTAACCCAGGCCGGCGTTAGTCGGACATGCTAATGTCAGGTCCGCCCTTGGGAGCTTACGCCGAGGGGCCGATCCGCGGAGCTACTGCTCCCGATTTCGGTCCCTCGTAGTGGCCTGGGCCGAGGGGGCGTTAGTGGACGCTGTTTCCAGGTCCGCCGGTGAGCGGGGGAAGTAGGGCAAGGGGGCGCCCCTGTAAAGGGCAAATTGACCCTGTGGGCGCCATTTTTTCGTTAAGAGCCAAGGCTTTTCATTAACCATACCGGTGTGGGTACGACGTTTGGACTAGCTAGGCCCGCAATGCTGCCGAATCGGATGTTTGGCGGCTGGCGAGTCCCTCGAGTTCCAGATCGTCGATCGGCCGTCCTGTCTCGGTCTCAACCACCTTCACGCGCATGCCGGAATTGCGCCAGCGCCGCAGCTTCACGAGCGCCTGCGCCGCCGTGCCAGGGCGCGTGCGCAAGATGTCGCTGTCGCGTTTGCCTAGAACGATGAACCGCATCTTGCGAGCATGGCCGGCCCCGCGGCGCGCTCAAGCGCGTACGCCCAAAGGCCGACTCTGTCACAGTCTTTAACAAGGTGTGTGATTGCGGCCACGCCCGTCGTGGAATGACGCGACGCCGAAACGATCTTCGCGCGCCAAGCCCCGCAGAAGCCCTGTCTTTCCAGCGTGTCGTCAAACTGTCGTTCAAGCGTCGCTTGCTCGTCTTCAAACCGTCGCGCCGCTGTTGCGCCCGGCACGTAGTGCGCGCCCCGAACCGGCAAACGGCCGGGAGGCACGGGGGTTTTATCCATGCGGAAGATTTCATTCCTCAGCGCGGCGGCGCTCGCTGCGCTGTCGGCGTTCGGCGGAGCGCAGAAAGCGGAAGCGCAAGCGACGACATCGTGGTCGGGCGCGCCGGAAACGCGCGAAGGCGAACAGCGGTTCAAAGTGCGCGGCCGCGTTCAGTGGGACGTCTACAGCGTTTCGACCGAGTCGAACGCGACGGGCGCCGGCGCCGACAATTTCGACGGCGACTATACGCGCTCGGGTCTGCGCCGCGTGCGCCTCGGCGTTGAAGGCCGCTTCACCGACGATTGGCGCTACAAGGCGGAAATCTCGCTGCTGCCGGGCAACACCGTCGAATACGAAGACGTGTTCCTCGAATACACCGGCTCGAGCTTCTCGCTGCTGCTCGGCAACAACAAGGCGCTTGCGCCGCTCGAAGAAGCAACGTCCTCGCGCTTCATCACGTTCAACGAGCGCGCCGCGATGATCAACGCGTTCGACTTCGGCCGCCAACTCGGCGCGGTCGTGATGACGAACGGCGGCAATTGGGGCCTTGGCGCTGGCGCCTATGGCAACTCGCCGAACACCGCCGACGGCACGACCGCCGGCACGGATCTCGACAACAACACCGAGCGCCTGACGCTCCAAGCCCGCGGCTACTTCGCCCCGGTGATGGACTCAACGCCCGAAGGCACGACGTTGTGGATGATCGGCGCCACCACGCGCTTTCGTGATGCGGGCGACGATGCGGGCTCGCTCCGCTATCGCGCGCGTCCCGCCGGCGTCGGCTTCGGCGATCGCTACATCGATACGGGCGAGGGCGGCGGTCTGGCCGATATCTCGAGCGAATCCGACACGACGTACACGATCGAAACCGCCGCGATCTTCGGCCCGTTCAGCTTGCAAGCCGAATACGGCTGGCTCGAAGTCGAGCGTGACGGCCCCGCGTTGACGAACCAATTCGATCCGACGTTCGAAGGCGGCTACGTCGACGCGATCTGGAACATCACCGGTGAAAACCGCGTGTGGCGCGTGTCGGATGGCACGTTCCAGCGCACGCCGGTTGCGCGTCCGCTGCACGATGGCGGCCCGGGCCTGTGGCAGTTCGCGGTGCGCTATGAAACGCTGCAACTCGGCGACGGCACGGGCACGACGGGCGCGACGGGCGTCAACAGCGGCGAGATGGATGCGTACACCGTTGGCCTCCACTGGTTCCCGCACCCGCAAGTCGGCTTCAAACTCAACTTCGCGCACACCGACATCACGGACTCGACCTGGGACAATCCCTCGGGCGGCCCGGACTTCAATGATGGCGAAGTGGACGTGATTTCCTTCCGCACGCAGTTCGATTGGTAGCGCGCGCACCGCGGGCGCGCGGTCAAGCGCGCTCGCGGGCCGCAACAAATCCGTCACCGAAGTGTCGCGTCGCGTTCGCGGCGCTTCTTTAACCCCTCCCTGCGGGCGGCCTGATCGCCCGCGAATCTCAGGAGATTTCCGTGAGACTTTCTCTTCTCACCAAGACGGTCGCGCTCGCCGCCGCCGCGCTTGCGCTCACCGCCGCGCCCGCTTCGGCGCAAGGCGCTGCGCGCGGCCCGTTCACGATCGCCATCGACGGCTCCTCGACCGTGTTTCCGGTCGCTGAAGCGGTCGCTGAATCCTTCCAGCAGCAGAACCAAGGCCGCGTGCGCGTGACCGTCGGTGAAAGCGGCACGGGCGGCGGCTTCCGCAAATTCTGCCGCGGTGAAACGCACATCTCGAACGCCTCGCGCCCGATCACGGCTTCGGAAATGTCGACCTGCCTTCAGGCCGGCATCGAATACGTTGAAGTGCCGGTCGCGTTCGACGGTCTGACCGTTGTCGTACACCCCTCGAACCCCGTGCGCTCGATCACCGTCGCTGAACTGCGCCGCATCTGGCAACCGAGCGCGCAAGGCAGCGTCAACAACTGGCGCCAGGTGAATTCGTCCTTCCCGGATCTTGGCCTGCAGCTCTTCGGCCCCGGCACCGCCTCGGGCACGTTCGACTACTTCACTGAAGCCGTGAACGGTAAGTCGAAGTCCTCGCGTACCGACTACACGCCGTCGGAAGATGATAACGTCATCGTCCAAGGCGTCGCCTCGAACCCAGGCGCGATGGGCTATTTCGGCCTCGCGTACTTTGAAGAGAACCGCTCGCGCCTGCGCGCGCTCGCGATCGACGGCGGCCGCGGCCCGGTTGAGCCTTCGGTGGCGACGGTTGCGAACGGCAGCTACCAGCCGCTCTCGCGTCCGATCTTCATCTACATCAACGCCGCCGCGCTCCGCCGTCCGCAAGTCGCGCAATTCGCGCAGTACTTCGTGACCAACGCGGCGCGCTATTCGCAGCAAGTTGGCTACATCCCGCTGCCGGCGACTGCCTATCAGGCCTACGCTCAGCGTGTGACGCAGCGCCAAACCGGTTCGGCCTTCGGCGGCACGAACGAAGTGGGCCTCACCATCCAGGAATTGCTGGCGCGTCCGCTCCAGCGTGGCCGGGTGATGCGCTAACGGCAAATGCGGCGGCGGGCAGAATCGCCCGCCGCCGCGACCGCCGTCGGCATGCGGGGCCGCGACCTAAAGTCCTCTCGCTGCAGGATTTTTGGCCGCTGTCACGGAAGTGTCGCGTGACTGTCGCATAAGGCGCCAACCCCGGGCGAAGCCCACGGAGCACCCAACGTGACCAATCAATTTCTCACGCGCGCCGCCGTCGCGGCGCTTGCGCTCGCCGCGCTCGCCGCGTGCGGGCAGGGCGGACAAGCTGGCAAGGCCAGC
>CAZXNY010000041.1:0-12619 GCA_964642205.1 uncultured Caulobacteraceae bacterium | reverse complement strand
GGCGCCAGCGTCTTGCCCTCGCCTTCCATCGCGTATTTGCCGTTCTTGAAGAACTCCGTCGCCGCGCAATCGAGCGCGAGCACAACGTCTTCGCCCGGCTTGTATCCTGCCTTCTCGGCGGCCTTCACGATGAAGCCGATGGCTTCATCCGCGCTCTTCAAGTTTGGCGCGAACCCGCCCTCGTCGCCGACATTCGTCGAGTGCCCCGCCGCCGAAAGTTCTTTCTTCAGCGTGTGAAAGATCTCAGCGCCCATGCGGATCGAGTCCGCCATCGTCTGCGCGCCGACAGGCATGATCATGAATTCCTGAATGTCGATGGGATTGTCGGCATGCGCGCCGCCATTGACGATGTTCATCATCGGCGTCGGCAGCATCCGCGCCTGCACGCCGCCCACATAGCGATAGAGCGGCGCATGCTGGCTCTCCGCGGACGCCTTCGCGATGGCGAGCGACACGCCAAGGATCGCATTGGCGCCGAGGCGCGCCTTGTTCGGCGTGCCGTCGAGTTCGAGCAGAATCCGATCGATGCGGCGCTGATCTTCTGCGTCCATGCCGAGAATCGCGTTCGCGATCTCGCCGTTCACCGCTTCAACCGCATCCCGCACGCCTTTGCCCAGATAGCGATCCGGCTCACCGTCACGCTTCTCGTTCGCTTCATGCGCGCCTGTCGATGCGCCCGACGGAACGGCGGCGCGGCCCTTTGCGCCGTCTTCGAGAAAGATATCGACCTCCACCGTCGGATTGCCGCGGCTGTCGAGAATTTCGCGGCCGATGATGTCGGCGATACCGGTCATTTGCGTGCGCCCCGTCGTTGAAGACGGGTCCGATGCCCCGCGCCTCCCCAAAACGCAAGTGTCAGCGCCTGCTGCGTGCGCCGGGTTGCGCGCCGCGCGGTTCCTGTCCACAGAGGCTCTCGGGGGTCCGGCGGTCTGGCGGCGTCGACCGTATCGGAATGGGAGCGATTATGACCGCCTGCGCCGGCAAGACCGCGCTCGTCGTGGAAGACGAGGCCGTGGTCTCCATGTTGATTGAAGATGTCCTGGCCGATCTCGGCTGCACGGACGCCACCACCGCCGCCACCGTGCAAGCTGGGCTTGATTTCATCGCGCGGCGAAGGCCGGACTTCGCCATCCTCGATGTGAACCTCGCGGGCGCCGCGTCCTGGCCCATCGCCGAGGCGCTCGAAAAGGCAGGTACGCCCTTCATCTTCACGACAGGCTATGGGGCCCAGGGCGTTCCTGCCCAATACGCTGGGCGCGACGTCGTGCAGAAGCCCTTCACCGAGGCCGAGATCACCACCGCCCTCGCCAAGCTCTGCGGCGGCTGACAAATCCGTGAACTGGCCGGTACGCCCCTAGGGCGTACTTGCGGGTACGCGCCGCGTACTGTACGGTACAGGCCTGTGATGCGGAGGGATTCATGCCGGTGTTGAACGAGCGTCCGGAATGGCTTGAGCCCATGTCGGACCCCAAGAGCGAGCTGATCCTGCGCGCCGCGTTCGACGTGTTCGAGGAGCATGGGCTCCATTGCGCGACCATGCACGAGGTCGCCCGCCGCGCCCGCGTCTCCAAGGAGACGCTCTATGCCCGCTTCGACAGCAAGGAAGGTCTGTTCTACGCCCTCCTCGCCTGGGGCGCGCGCCACGGCGAGATTGAAGCCGAGGGGCTGCTCGCGGCCACCAAGGGCGAGCCGATCGCCACGCTGCGCGCCTTCTCTGAAGCCGTCTTGCGCGCCATGACTCGGCCGGAATCGATTGCCGTCTATCGCATGGCGATGGGCGAGAGCGGCCGCGATCCCGAACTGGGGCGCACGTTCAACCAGTTGAGCTGCGGCAAGAACGATGGCCCGCTGAACGAAACGTTCGAGGCGCTCGCCGCCGCCGGCCGCATCGAACGCTCCTCGTTCGAGGATTACGCCGACACGCTCATCGGTCTGTTACGCGGCAACTTCTACCAGGAAGTGCTGACCGGCGTTCGCCCCTCGCCCAGCGATGCGGAAGTCGCGGAGCGCGCCGCTTTGTGCGTCGATCGCTGGCTCAAACTCTACGGCGCGCGTCCGAACCTTCACGCCATCGCCGCGGAGTAGTTACGCCGCGTAGTGAATGAGGCCGTAGGCGCCGATGCGCTGAAAGCCAATCGCCTCGTAGGCGCGCTGCGCTGCGTAGTTGGTTTCCTTCGTGAAGAGCACGCCGCGTTTGGCGCCTTCGTCGTGCGCGATTGCAAGCTGTCCGGCCACTACCGCGCGTGCATAGCCGCGTCCGCGCAGCTCCGGAGGCGTCCACACGCCGCCCACCTGCACGACATCTGGCAGTTGCGCGTTGAACGCCGAGAACGCCACGGGCGCACCGCGCTCTTCCAGCAGAAAAGCCCGCCCATTCGCGGTTTCGCGCGCCATTGCCTCGTTTGCGTGTCCGCGCAGCGCGGCGCTGTCACGCTCGTTCAGCGTTTCGATCGAATAGGCCACGCGCCAATCAGCGATGAGCGCATGATCCTCGACCCGCGCGCGCCGGCACGTCACAGCGCCGCGCGCCAGCGCATCCGGTGTGCGCATCTCGGCGAGCGAAAGCGCGTAGAGAATTTCCTGCTCCGCAATCAGCGTATGCTTGTCCGCAAGCACTGCGCTTTCGTGCACCGGCGCGGTTTGTTCCCACGGCCCAATCAGCCCTTTGATCGAGCGGCCGCACGCTTCGGCAGCAACGCGCGAAAGCGCAGCGGCGTGTTTGGGCGCTTGAAAGAGTTGGTTGCCGTTCCACGCATGGCCGACAACGCCAACGATCGCGCCGCCCTCGAAGGCGGCGGCATAAGTCGCGGTGAAGGCTTGCCCGGTATCGACGATGCCGGACTGCGCGATGTTGGAAAGCAGAAACAGCGAGCTGTCGGCCCGCGGCGCGAGGAAGGCTTGGAGGGCCGCTTCGTCGCCTGGGCCTAGAACCCGGAACGACGCGGCCATGAGCCTTAGTCCTCTTTGGGCTTCAGGATTTGCTTGCCGCGATACATGCCGGTCTTGAGATCGACATGGTGCGGACGGCGGAGTTCACCCGTCTTGGCGTCCTCGATGTAGGTCGCCTTCTTCACGCTATCGTGGGCGCGGCGCATGCCACGGCGGGACGGGGAGGTTTTGCGCTTCGGAACGGCCATGGGCGGACGCCTAATACTCGGCTGAAAATTGGAAGCGCGGCGGATAGCCGATCCCCGCCCAAAGGGCAAGGGAATGGCCAGCAGAGCCCCTACCCGGCGGTGATGGGGGCGTCCGCTGTCTTCGGCTCCCCCTCTTTGCTGGGCTCATCCCCCTTCTTGCCCCCGCCCCCAAGCATGGTGGCGAGGTTGAAGACGAACGGGTTGAGCGCGATCGAAATCAGCGCCCCGGCCAGGATCAGATTGTAGGTCCGCTCCGAGAGCACATCGAGGCTCATCCCAAGCCCGGCAAGCACGAAGGAGAACTCCCCGATCTGTGCGAGCGCCGCAGCGACCAGCCAAGCCGTCGAGGCCGGCTGCTTGAACGCCATCGCGATCAGCAGCGCCGTCAGCCCTTTGCCTACGATCACAATCGCGACAACCGCCGCAATCGCGAGCGGCGCCTCAATGAGAATATCGGGATCGAACAACATGCCGACGGACACGAAGAACAGCACCGCAAAGGTATCGCGCAGCGGCAGCGAGTCCTCCGCAACGCGATGACTCATCTTGGTGCCGTTGAGCACGAGCCCCGCAAGGAACGCGCCGAGCGCGAAAGAAGCATCGAACCAAGCGTCTGCGGCGAACGCGATGCCGAGCGCGATCGCGAGCGTGCCGAGCCCCAGCAATTCGCGTGACTTGAAATGCGCGATGCGCACCAGCAGCCACGGGATCACACGTGAGCCCACAACGAGCATCAGCGCAACGAAGATCGCGATCTTGCCAAGGGTCATCGCGAGCGCGATTGCAACATCAACGGGCGTGCCCGCTTGCTCGCCGGAAAGCGCCGCGATGATCGCCGGCAGCACCACGATGCCGAGCACGATCGCGAGGTCCTCGATCACGAGCCAACCCACGCAAATGCGCCCATTATCGCTCTTTACGAGCTTTCTTTCCTCAAGCGCGCGCAACAACACGACGGTGCTTGCGACGGAAAGGGAGAAGCCGAGCAGGAAACTTTCTGCCGGCGCCAGACCGAGTGCGTAGCCCAGCGCATAACCTAGCGCTGTTGCGACAGCCATCTGTCCAAGCGCGCCCGGCAACGCGACACCGCGCACCGCGAGCAAATCCGAGATCGAGAACTTGAGTCCGACGCCGAACATCAAAAGCACGACGCCGATTTCAGCGAGCTCAACGGCGAGCGCGCTATCGCCAACAAAGCCCGGCGTGTGCGGACCGACAGCAATACCCGCGAGTAAGTATCCGACGATTGGCGAGAGCCCGATCCGCAGCGCTAAGAAACCCAACCCGAACGCAAGAACGAATGCGCCCGTCAGCGTCGCGAAAACTCCGTAATGCTCCAACCGCCCGGTCCTCTCAGTCTATTGCGCGAATCCAACCCGCGTTCCTTAGCAGGTTCCGCCACATACGAGGCAAGCGCCGCACGCTCGCGCGTGCGACGCCAGACCTTACCCTCGGCCGTCCGCGAGCCGACGCCCCTGGCGTGGGGCCGTCTCGCTTCAGACCGCGCGGTTGGGGTTCTGGTTAGCCTTCGACGGACGGCGGAACCGGTTCGACGATATCGGGGATCGTCTGAGCCGGATCGGCGGGGGCCGGCAGCGCCGGCGGTGCGCCCGTCAAAGCCGGCTCGGCCGGCGGCGGGGCGGGTTCGAACGTTTCGGCGGGCGCGGCCCGGCGCGGCGCGGCGCGCGGCACCGCTTCAGCGCGCTGCTGAGCCGGCGGCGTTGCTTGCGGTGCAACGGCGTCCTGCGTGGGAAGCGTCGTGTAGCCGCTGTCCGGCACCGCGATCTGCGGTTCGTTCAGCGCCAATTGCTGTTCAGGAACGAGTTCGGCGGTGTCTTCGCTGGTCGCCATAACATACGACGTCGAAAGCGCCAGGACGCCAGCAATAACGCCGATCACTGCTGTCCGAACGAGCAAGCCGCCACGAACAGTTTTATTCGGTTCGTAGCCCACATTGTTGTCGTATTGTTGATCGGTCATTGCCCTATTCTCCGAATGACTTGTAACCTTTGCCGGAAGAACGTCTCCGCCATTGCGCGGTTCCTGCTTGACGCCCCCACTGTGACCAAAGTCACGCCGGGTTCACGCGCCGGTGAGCGGCCGTAGCGGCGCCTTGACGGCGCGCGCGCACGCTTCGAAACCCGCCGCTCACATGGCCAATCTTTTGTCGATGCTCGCGGACGCGCTCCGGCGCGGCCGCAAATCTGCGCCGCCTGGCGGCGCGGGCTTCGGCGCGCTGCTGACGCTACTCAGCGTCATGTTCATGAACATGGTCGGCTTCGGCATCGTCGTGCCGCTGCTTCCGTTCTACGCGCAGAGCTTCGATGCGCCGGCCTGGCAGATCGCGCTCTTGTTTTCCGCCTATTCGCTCGGCGCCTTTTTCGGCGAACCTATTTGGGGCCGCCTCTCCGATCGCATCGGCCGCAAGCCGCTCTTGATCTCAACCGTTGCCGGCAACGTGCTCTGCTACGGCATCCTCGCGTTCGCGCCGAACATCTACATCGCGTTCTTCGTGCGTTTGGTCGGCGGCATGGCGAGCGGCAACGCCTCCGTCATTCAAGGCTACATCGCCGACGTCACGCCGCCCTCGCACCGCTCCGGCCGCATGGCGCTGCTGGGCGCTGCGTTCAACATCGGCTTCATCGTCGGCCCCGCGATCGGCGGCCTGCTCGCACATCCGGACATGGGGCCCGCGGGTTTTCAGATACCGTTGCTCACCGCGTCGGCGCTCGGTTTCTGTTCGCTGCTGGGGCTTATCTTCTTCGTGAAGGAGAGCCGGCGACCCGACGCGGATGGCGATACGTTCGTGCAGCCGAGCCGCTGGGCGATGCTCGGCTGGGCGCAAAAGAGCCCCGTCGTTAGCCGGCTCATTCTCGTTACGCTGCTCTCTGGCTTTGCGTTCACTGGCATCGAAAGCACGTTCGGCCTGTGGGGCCAGCAGCGTTTCGATTGGGGGCCGCGCGAAATCGGCCTCATGTTCGGCGTCACCGGTGTCGTCGCCGCGATTTGCCAAATGATGCTCACCGGCGCGTTCGCACGGCGCTTCGGTGAAGCGCGCATGCTCGCGTGCGGCATGGCGCTCGCGGCGCTCTGTTCGTTCCTTCAAGTGTTCTCAACCGGCATCGTGATGTCGACGGTGCTGCTCGCCCTCGTTGCGTTCGGCAATTCGATGGCGTGGCCGAACGTGTCGGCGCTTATCTCACGCGTCACCAATCCAGATCACCAAGGCCAAGTGATGGGCCTCAACAACGCAACCGGCGCCTTCGCGCGTGTCGCGGGCCCCTTCTGCGCCGGTCTTGCATTCGCCGGCATCACGATCGACGGCCCGTTCTATCTTGCGGGCCTTGCCGTCATCCCCGCGATCTTTCTTGCAGCGCAAGCCGGCAAAGCCGCTGCACGCCTGCCGCCCGATCAAATCTATGACGATCACCATCCTCAGCAAGGCGGGCATTAGAAGCGCGCCCAGAAACGCGAAGGGCGCGGCCGAAGCCGCGCCCTCCGTTCGAGACGCTGCGCGCCTTCGCGCGCATTTAGCCGAAGATAGCGGCAGCTTGCAGCGCGGTGGCGTACGCAACCGGAGCGCAGAGCGCGGCGGCGACGAGAAGCGTCATCAGGCGGGTGTTAAAGGTCATTGTCATCTCCATTGCGGCGCATCGTGCGCTTTCGAAAGTGAGATGCCGCACCGCACACAGGCGGATGCGCATGGTTTCCAATTTTTTGCGCGGACCTAGAACAAGACGATGAGCACAGCACCGAAAGCAAAAACCGTCGGCTTCATCAGCGCCGCTGCATTCGCGGCCCTGGCGATGATTATCGGCTCCGGGGGACTTTCTGACTTGGATCGCGCGCTCATCACGTCGTTGCGCACGCCCACCGATCTTTCAGATCCAGTCGGCCCAGCGTGGCTTGAAGAAGCGTCGCGCGACGTAACCGCACTCGGCGGCACGCCCATCCTCGCGCTCCTCACGCTTGCGGTCGCGCTGCAGCTTTGGATTAACGGCCACGCGCGGCGCGCGCTCTTCGCACTCGTCGCGATCGGTGGGGCGCAGATCTTGAGCGAAACGCTGAAAGTGTTCTTCGCGCGCCCACGGCCGGACATCGTGCCGCACGAAGTCGCCGTCTATTCCGCGAGTTTTCCGAGCGGGCACGCGATGCTCGCGACTGCTGCGTATTTTCTGCTCGCCTTTGTGCTCGCCGCCGAGATCAGCCGCACGCGAAACCGCACCGGCCTTTACGCCAGTGCGGCTGTGCTTGCGTTTCTGATTGGCGCAAGCCGCGTCTATCTCGGCGTCCATTGGCCGAGTGACGTGCTTGCAGGATGGTTCGCTGGGCTGGCGTGGGCGGTTGGCGCCGCGTCGCTTTACCGGCGCTTCTTTCCTGAAAGTCGGCGCGACTAGCGGATCGAAATATCGCCGCCCATCGTCGCGCTCGTTTCACGTTGCGCCGGCGCGCCAGTCACGCGAATAGAGCCGCCCATCGAGGCGGACGCGTCGACTGACTCCGTCGCATGCACGCGCATGTCGCCGCCCATCGAGGCGCTCGCGTCCACGCTGCGGCACGCGAGGTCGTGCGCGTCGATGGTCGCGCCCATCGCTGCGCTGGCGTCGAGATCGCCGCATGTGCCGGAGACGTCGAGTTCCGCGCCCATCGCGGCGCTCAGGTCGAGTGCGGAGGCTTGTGTGAGTTCGGCGCGCATCTGCCCGCCGCGCGCGACCGCAAGATCGGTGATTGTCGGCGCGCTCACGCGCACCACAACGTCGTAAGCGGGCTCGACGCCGAACCACGGCCGGTTGTTCGGCCGGATCTGCAGTGTCCGGCCTTCAACGCGGGTTTCAATCCGGGCCGCATCAGGCCCATCAATAGTGACGCCATAAGACGCGCCCTGCACGACCTCGACGCGGTAGCGCCCGCTCGCGCCGACGCCGGTGAAGCCGCTGTGGGCCCGTGTGTCGGCGGCCGCTGCCGCATGCACCGCGACCGGCGCGGCCAAGGCGAGCGCGAGAACAAGAGCGACCAGACGCATGAAACCCTCCGCGGGCGCCCCTCTCGGCGCCCATTCACGCAGGAGATGCCGCACGACCCGCGTTCGGATGCGCCGCCGGGCCGCTAGCGTGCGGAGGGGCCGCGCCTCTTCCGTCATTCCGGCCGACACCCGCGAAACCGGGTGGGAGACCCGGGACTCAGGGGCCGCAAGCGCCAAGCTCAACCAACGCTCCCCGGACAGCGCGCAGCGCTGATCCGGGGTCCAGGGCCGGGCGGACATCGTTTGCCTTGGGCCCGGCTCTCCGCTTCGCTGCGGCCAGGAAGCGCGCTCAAACAGACTAGCTAGCGCTGCAACGCGATGCCGGTCAGCAGCACTTCGAGAGGCCATTGCCGCGCTAGACGAGGCGCGACTGCTCCACCGCAGCGCCGACAAAGCTCGCGAACAACGGGTGCGGCTCGAACGGGCGGCTCTTCAGCTCAGGGTGAAATTGCACGCCCACGAACCAAGGATGATCGACGCGCTCGACAATTTCCGGCAGCACGCCATCGGGGCTCATGCCCGAGAACTTTAGACCCGCCGCTTCGAGTTTCTCGCGGAACCGCGCATTCACTTCGTAACGATGCCTATGTCGCTCCGAGATGGCGACAGCGCCGCCGTATATCTCGGAAACGCGCGAGCCCGCATCGAGCACCGCATCGAACGCGCCTAGGCGCATCGTGCCGCCAAGATCGCCGCCGGCCTTGCGCTTCTCAAGCTCGTTGCCGCGCACCCATTCGGTCATCAGGCCTACGATCGGATGCTTGGTCGGCCCAAACTCCGTCGAACTCGCGCCCTTCAATCCAGCTTGGTTTCGCGCCGCTTCGATGCACGCCATTTGCATCCCAAAGCAGATTCCAAAGAACGGCGTCGCTGTTTCGCGGGCGAACTTCACCGCTTCGATCTTGCCCTCCGTGCCGCGCTCGCCGAAGCCGCCCGGCACCAAAACGCCATGCACGCCGTGCAAATCTTCGACCCAGCCTTCGCCGCGCTCTTCGAACTTTTCGCTCTCAACCCAGCGAATATCGACCTTCACGTTGTTGGCGACGCCGCCGTGATGCAACGCTTCGATCAGCGATTTGTACGCATCCTTGAGCTCTGTGTACTTGCCGACCACCGCGATCGTGACCTGCCCGTCCGGGCTCTTAATGCGCTGCGAGATCGTCTCCCACTTCGCAAGATCGGGCTGCGGCGCGACCGTCACGCCAAAGTGGCGGAGCAATTCGGTGTCGAGGCCCGAGCGGTGATAGGCGAGCGGCGCTTCGTAGATGGACGCCAGATCGCGCGCCTCGATCACGCTCGATTCCCGCACGTTGCAGAACAGCGCGATCTTGCGTTTCTCGTCTTCCGGGATCGGGCGGTCGCAGCGGCACAGAATGATGTTCGGCTGAATGCCGATCGAGCGCAGCTCTTTCACGCTGTGCTGCGTAGGCTTGGTCTTCATCTCGCCCGCCGCCGGAATGTACGGCAGCAGCGTCAGATGCACGAACACGGCTTGGCCAGGATCGAGCGCCTGCCCGAGTTGGCGGATCGCTTCGAAGAACGGCAGGCCTTCGATGTCGCCCACCGTGCCGCCGATCTCGCACAGCACGAAATCGGCGTCGCCGTGGTCGGACAGGATGAAATCTTTAATCGCGTTGGTGACGTGCGGGATCACCTGCACGGTCGCGCCGAGGTAATCGCCCTTGCGCTCTTTCGCGAGGATTTCCTGGTAGATGCGGCCCGTCGTGATGTTGTCGGATTTCTGCGCCGACACCCCGGTGAACCGCTCATAGTGCCCAAGATCGAGATCGGTCTCGGCGCCGTCATCCGTCACGAACACTTCGCCGTGCTGATACGGGCTCATCGTGCCCGGATCGACGTTGAGATACGGATCGAGTTTGCGGAGGCGGACTTTGTAGCCCCGCGCCTGCAGCAAAGCGCCGAGGGCGGCGGAGGCGATGCCCTTCCCCAAGGAAGACACCACCCCGCCGGTGATGAAGACGTAACGCGCCATAGATCCCGTTCCGGCTCAGGCCCCGGCTACGCGGTTCTCGCGCGCCTCACTGATCGGGGCCGGCCCGGGGCCGCAGCGGCGGCAGCTCGGGCGGCGGAGTCTCTACCGATTCGGCGGCCGGTTGCGTTACCGCCGGACGCGGACGGGAGGGTTGCGTCGCCGCAGGGCGCTGCGCCGGCGTCGCGCCGGTCGCCGCCGGGCGCGGCGTGGTCTGAGCGGGCGCGGCAGACGCGACCCGAGGCGTCGGCGTCGCCGGAGCTGCGCGGGTCGGCGCAGGAGTTGCGCTCACCGGGCCGGCGCGGGCAGCGGCTTGCGTTGGCGCTGGCGCCGTTGGGCCAGCAGCGGCCGGGCCGGGTTGCGGCGCGGAAGCCGGGATCGCCTGGGCGGGCGCGGCCCCTTCCGCCGGTGCGGGCGCCAGGAGCGGCGTGGAGCTCTCGCGTTGCGGCGCAGGCGAAGCCGGGGCGCTGGCCGCGGCCGGCGTCAACTGGTCGAGGATCGAGCGGTCAAACGCCGAGCGCGAGGCGCCGGCCATGAAAGTCAGCAGGAAGGAGCACGCCAGGAAAAGCCCGCCCGCCACGCCCGTCATTCGTGCCAGGGCGTCGGCCGCGCCGCGTCCGCTCATCAGGGAGCCAGAACCGCCCCCGCCCATCCCAAGTGCGCCGCCCTCAGACCGCTGCAACAGCACCAGCCCGATCAGCGCCACGCAGATCAGCAGGTTGATGACGAGAACCACCGTGTACATCGGCGCGCATACTCCAGGCCCCCACACACATGGTGGCGAGGCCCCTCAAAACGAAGCGGGCTCCATACCCGAGCGGGCGGTTAAAGGCCAGCGGCGGGGTGCGCCTTGATGATGGCGGAAAAGTCGGCGGCCTTAAGGCTAGCGCCGCCCACAAGCGCGCCGCACACATCTTCCACGCGAAAGATCTCGCCGGCATTCGCCGGTTTGACCGAGCCGCCGTACAGAATGCGCATCTTGGCGCCGGCATCGCCAAAGCGTGCGACCAACCGCTTGCGGATTTCGCCATGTATTTCGCCGATTTCCGCGATGGTCGGCGTCAGCCCCGTCCCGATCGCCCACACCGGTTCATATGCGACGACGAAGTTTTCCTTCGCCTCGTTCGGCACGCTCCCCGCGAGCTGCGCCGCGACCACCTCCGCCGCGCGCCCCGCTTCACGCTCGGCCAAGGTCTCGCCGACGCAGACGATCGGCGTCAGGCCCGCACTCAGCGCCGCCTGCGCCTTGGCGGCGATCGCTTCATCGGTTTCGCGCTGGTCTCGCCGGCGCTCCGAGTGCCCGACGATGACGTACTTTGCGCCGAGGTCGGCGAGCATGGCCGCGCTAACTTCCCCGGTATGGGCGCCTTCGGTGTTGGCGTGGCAGTTCTGCCCCCCTATCGCGACGGGCTTTCCAGCAGCGTTCGCCACGGCCGTCCCGACAAGCGTCGCCGGCGGGCAGAACAGGATTTCGATGCCGTCCGCCGCCTTACCCACAGCTTCGAGCGTGGCGGCGATTTCCCCAAGGTCCGCACGCTTGCCGAACATCTTCCAATTTCCGGCAATCAGGGGCCGCACGCCTGCCATTCTTCGCTCCTCAGGTCCGACATTGCCCCCCAGGGGGGCGCTCACTATTGTCCGCCGCCTTACGCCTTACGGAACTGTTCATGCTCGCACAAATGCGCACCCTGACACGCGGTTGGATCGCCCGGATCATCCTGGGCTTCATCGCGCTGGCGATGGCGATCACGCTGTTTCAGGGCGATTTCGTCTCCGGCCTGCAAAGCATGTTCAACCCAAGTGGGGTTGCGACAGTCGCGAACCAGTCAATCACGCCCCAGCAATTGCAGCGCGAGTTCGATCTCTTCCTGCGCAGCCAGCAGCGCCAGGGCCAAACGGTGACGCGCCCGGATGCGATCGCGGCCAACATGCATCTGCGCATCCTCGATTCCATGATCCAGCGACGCGCCATGCACGCCTACGCAGAGCGCCTCGGCGTCCACGCCTCCAACACGCTCGCCGCCGAGATGATCCGCAACATTCCGGCGGCCAAGAACGAGTTGACCGGCCGGTTCGATCGGGAGGCCTATCAGGGCTTCCTGCGCGATGTCGGCTATTCGGCCGGCGAATTCGAAACGGAAGTGCGCGGCGACATCGCCGCCAGCACCGTGATCCAATCGCTGACGGCGGGCGTGC
Source organism: uncultured Caulobacteraceae bacterium (assembly GCA_964642205.1). GTDB lineage: Bacteria > Pseudomonadota > Alphaproteobacteria > Caulobacterales > Aquidulcibacteraceae > JBEVOS01. Next base: position 273 of record CAZXNY010000041.1, on the reverse strand, counting down.
GCGCGCCCTCGAGCTATGGCGCGCTCGTTCTCGCGTTCCAATCCGAGCGCCGCACCGTCACGGTCGCGGAGGCGACAGCAGCGCGCCTTGGACAGTTTCCTGCGCCGACGCCCGCGCAATTGCAGGCGTTCTACGAAGACAATCGCGCGGCGTTCGCCGTGCCCGAGTTCCGCGCCATCACCGTAATCATTGCGCGCGGAGCCGATTTCGCCGCGCGCATAGAGGTGCCTGAAGCGCGCCTCCGGGAAGAGTTCGAAGCGCGCCGTGCGTCGC
>CAZXNY010000040.1:0-12626 GCA_964642205.1 uncultured Caulobacteraceae bacterium | reverse complement strand
TGGCGTTATCGACCGTACCGCAATGCGGGCAGACCGGGCCGTCCGGCCAGCGGATCGACTCATAATGGGCGCGCGCCGCTTCTTCATCGGTGAAGTGCGGGGCGGTCAGGTCCGTTTTCATGCCCCCTTTCTACATCTTGGGACTTGGTATGTCAAAGGGATATTGCCCGCGTAAGTGTCAGGGCGTACTTGACTGTCAGGTTGATCCTGACGGAGACGTGCGATGGCCGAGGCAGCTGAGACGGCGGCGGATGCGGGCAAGGAGAAAGCGCCGCTCTATTGTTCGTTCTGCGCCAAGTCGCAGCACGAAGTGGCCAAGCTGATCGCGGGGCCGGCCGTGTTCATTTGCGATGCGTGCGTGGGGCTCTGCACCGGCATCATTGCGGGCACATGGAGCCCGGCGGACGGCAAGGATTTCGGCAAACCGGAAGATTGGCCGACGGAGCGGCATCTCAAGCTGCTGGAGGCGCGCGGGCAATTGGCGGAGCGGGCGAAAGCCTCGCTCAAGGCGACCGTCGATATTCTGCGTAAGCGCGACGTGAGCTGGGCCGTGATCGGCGCGGCGATGGGCGTGTCGCGCCAGGCGGCGTGGGAGCGGTTCGGCTCGGCCGGTTGAGTATGGCGATTAGCGCGCTCGATCCGGCGCAGCTTGCTTGCCCGCGCGCAGCAGCACCCAGGCGGCGAAGGTGACGGCGAGCGCGGCGAGCACGCCGCGCATCCAGAGATCGGCGCTGGAAAGGTAGAGCGTCTCAGCGTCGCCGAGCACTTGCATCAGTGTCGGGTGCGAGAATACGGGCGTTGGCGCATCTGGGCGGGCGTTGAACAGCCGCAGCTCGTTGATCAGTACGATCAGGAAAGCGCTGAGGGCCGCGAGCGCGCGGTCCGCGAAGTCCTGCAACATCGAATTTTGTTCCCCGCTTTGCCCGCGTTCTCCATACAAGAACGCAGCGTCGCGCCGCGATATGGAACCGCAGAATTTCACACTTTTCCGCATTGCGCCGCCGTAATGCGCTGAGGAGCTAAATTGCGTGCACGCGGAGGCGCAGAGTTTGGCGGCGGCGTTGCTCGCGGCGCTCGATCGCGCGGCGCCCGGGGCGGCGACAGCGCTCTACGTGACGGGCTCGGCGGCGCTCGATGATTTTTACGTGGGCAAGAGCGATCTCGATTTCGTGGCGGTGGTTGCGCGGGCGCTGAGCGCTGAAGAGGGCGCGGCGCTCGTGGCGGCGCTGCCGGAGGCGCGGCGGTACGACGGCGTGTTTTTCGAGGCGGGCGATCTTGCGGCGGGGCCGGATGCGCTGGCTGGGCCGCGCCTTACGTTGGCCGATGGCGCGTTCGCGCTGCGCGGCGACGGCGGCCAGCGCAATCCGGTTACGTGGGCGACTTTGGCGCAAAGCGGCGCCGCGGTGCGCGGCGCGCTGCCGGAGGATTTGTGGCGCGACGATGCGCGTGTCGCGGCATGGGTGCGGGAGAATCTGCGCGGCTATTGGTCGGGGCGTCGGCGTGCGGCGGCGCGGTTGCTTTCGCGCGCGGGTGTTCAATCGTTGAGCGCTTGGTTTTGCGAATGGTGCGTGCTTGGCGTGGCACGCCAGCATGTGACGCTGACGCGCGGGCGCATCGTGTCGAAGAGCGAAGCGGGTGCGCGGGCGCTGGCAGCGTTTCCGGCGCACCGGCGTGTGATCGAAGAAGCGTTGCGGGTTCGCGCGGGCGAGGGCGCGGCGCGCTATGCGTCGCCGTTTGCGCGGCGGCGGGATGTGTTGGCGTTTATGGAAGTGGTGGAGGGCGCTGTTTAGAGCGCGCGCAACGCGGCGAGCAGCGTTTCGATATCTTCGGGCAGTTTGCTCTCGAAGCGGTGCGTTTCGCCGGTGATCGGGTGGACGAAGCCGAGGACCGCGGCGTGCAGCGCTTGGCGCGGGAAATCGCGCGCGGCGTCTTTGGCGCGCTCGACGGCGGGGCCGGCGCCTTCGGCCTTGAGGCCGCGGAACTTGCCGTAAGTCGGATCGCCGATCAGAGGCGCGCCGATGTCGGCGAGGTGGGCGCGGATTTGATGGGTGCGGCCGGTTTCGAGCCGGCACTCCAAGAGCGCGGCGGCGGGTTTGCCGGCGGAGGCGCCGGCGATTTGGCCAAAGCTCTCGATCGTCCAGTAATGCGTGACGGCGCGTTTGCCGGTTTCGGTGACGACCATTTTGCGCCGGTCGGCGTGGGAGCGCGCGAGCGGCGCATCGATCACGCCGGTGCGCGTTTGCGGCGCGCCGCGCGTGACGGCGTAATAGACGCGCTCGATGTCGTGCGCGGCGAAGAGTTTGGCGAGGCCCGTGTGCGCAGCGTCGCTCTTCGCGACGACGACGAGTCCGGTGGTGTCTTTGTCGATGCGGTGGACGATGCCGGGGCGCGCGACGCCGCCGATGCCGGAGAGCGAAGCGGCGCAATGCGCGAGCACGGCGTTGACGAGCGTGCCGCGCATCGCGCCGGGCGCGGGGTGCATCGCCATGCCGGATGCCTTGTCGATGACGAGGAGGTGCGCGTCTTCGAACACGATGGTGAGCGGGATCGCTTCCGGCTCGGGCGCCGCGGGTGCGGGCGGGGGAAGTTCGAGCGCATAGGTCACGCCGGCGCGCGCTTTGTCGGACGACATTTTCACGAGCGCGCCGTCGGCGGTGAGCTTGCCGGCGCCGATGAGGCCCTGGATGCGGGCGCGGGAGAGGTCGGGCCAGGCGGCGGCGAGCATCGCGTCGATCCGCGCGCCTGCTTCGTTGGCGGCGGCTGTCAACGTGCGGACGTCGCCGGCGGGACCCTCAAAGGTTCCGCCCTCGTCATCGTCCGCAAGGTCCTCGCCGCTCGCCATGCGTGCTGATAGCGCCCCCTTTCCGGCTGCGGGAAGGGGGCGCTATCAGGAGCCGCCTGTAGAGGGGGACCGTATGGCCAAAGGTTTGACGCGCCGGGGGGCGCTGGCGGCGCTTGCAACATCGAGCGCGGCGGCGGCCTGCGGGCGCCGGCCAGAGGCGCCGCGCTATGAGGGGACGGTCACGTTCAGCCACGGCGTCGCTTCGGGCGATCCGGGGATCGACCGGGTGGTGATCTGGTCGCGCGTGACGCCGGCGCAGAACGGGCCGGTGCCGGTGCGCTGGGTCGTGGCGCGGGACCGGGGGCTCTCCAACGTTGTCCAGTCGGGCGTGGTCGAGACGACGGAGCTGCGGGACTACACGATCAAGATCGACGTGACGGGGTTGCGGTCGGGCGCGCCGTATTTCTACGGCTTCCTTGCGGGCGATCAGGCCTCGCCCGTTGGTAAGACGCAGACGCTGCCGCAGGGCGAATTGGATGAGCTGAAGCTCGCGGTGGTGTCGTGCGCGAGCTACCCGCACGGATTCTTCAACGCGTATGAAGCGATCGCCGAGCGCGAGGATATCGACGTCGTCGTGCACCTTGGCGACTACATCTACGAGTACGGCGTTGGCGGGTATGGCGGCGAAGTTGGCGTGTCGCTCGGGCGCATTCCGCAGCCGCAGATCGAGTGCGTCTCGCTCGCGGACTATCGCTTGCGGCACGCGCAGTACAAAGCCGAAGCGGAGTTGCAGGCCGCGCACGCGCTCTGCCCGTGGATCGTGGTGTGGGACGATCACGAGACGGCGAACGATAGCTGGCAGGGCGGCGCGGAAAATCACCAGAGCAACGAAGGGCAGTGGGACGTGCGCAAGCGCGCGGCGCTGCAGGCCTATTACGAGTGGATGCCGATCCGCGATCCCGCGCCCGGCGCTGCGTTCGATGCGATCAACCGGGTGTTTCAGTTCGGCGATCTCGCGACGCTCGCGATGCTGGAGACGCGCCTGCTCGCGCGCACCAAGCCGTTCGATTACGCGACGGAGATGCCGCTCTATTCGACGCCGTGGGATTTTTCCAATCCCAGCGCGCCGCGGCCGATCTCGCCTGCCGCGAGCTATCCGGCGCATGTGCGCGTGCTGCCGCTGCCTTACGAAGAGGTCGGCGGGCAGCTCGTGCCGATCTGGCAATGGTCACGCGTGCAAGCGGCGCTCGCCAATCCTGCGTCACCGCCCGCTGGCGTGCGCTTCGTGCCGGACCGGCCGCGTTTGCGCGCGCTGCTTGAGTCGCAAGACCGTGCTTTGCTTGGTGAAGCGCAGGAGACGTGGCTGTCGCGCCAGCTCGGCACGTCGCACCGCAATGGCGTGACGTGGCAGCTGATCGGCAATCAGACGATCATGGCGAAGACGCTGGCGCCCGATCTTTCCAATGTGCCGGCGCAAACGGTGGCGAACCTCGAGCAGATTTCGCCGGGCGTTGGGCGCTTGTTGTTCTTCACGCGCTTCGGTTTGCCGATGTCGACCGATAGCTGGGATGGGTATCCGTCGGCGCGGGCGCGGTTGCTTGATTTGGTGCGCAATGTCGGCGGCAACACGATCGTGCTGACCGGCGATAGCCATGCGGCGTGGGCGAACGAATTGCCGGCGTCGGATGGATCGCGTGTCGCGATCGAGCTTGGCGGCACGAGCGTGACGTCGCCAGGGTTCGGCGATCTCTTCGCGGGATCGGGCGTCGATTTCGATGCGGCGATCACGGCGCGCAATCCCGAAGTGAAGTGGACGGATCAGACGCATCGCGGATTTTTGGTGCTGACGCTTTCGAAGGAGCGCGCGACGGCGGAGTTTCTCACCGTCTCAACGATCGTGACGAAGGACTATGAAGTCGGCACGGCCGCGACGTTCACGATCCGGCCGGACGATGCGCCGGGGCTTGGGGCGTTGGAGCGTGTGACGGCTCCGCCGGTCGCGGGCGAGAAGCGCTAACGGGCCAGCGAGCCGTCCGCGTTCACGACACGGTAGAAGCAGCTGCGTTCGCCGGTGTGGCAGGCGGGGCCGGTTTGGTCGACGCGGAGCAGGATCGCGTCTTGGTCGCAGTCGATGCGCATTTCGACGACGCGCTGGGTGTGGCCGCTTTCTTCGCCTTTGCGCCAGAGCTTGCCGCGCGAGCGCGACCAGTACGTGGCTTGGCCGGTCTCTCGTGTGAGCGCGAGGCTTTCAGCGTTCATCCACGCGAGCATCAGCACTTCACCGGTCGCGTGATCTTGCGCGATCGCGGCGATGAGGCCGGCAGCGTCGAAGCGCGGCGTGAGCGTGGTGGCGGTTTCGAGTTCGGACGAGGACATGCGTGCGCTCATAGCACATTTTCTCCCTCATTCCGGCCGAAGCGAAGCGGAGGGCCGGAACCCAGGGACAAACGTGGTGCGCTTAGCCCCTGGGTTCCGGGTCGCGCCTTGCGCGCCCGGAATGAGGGTTTGTAGTTATTCCGCGAAACTGAAGATCAGCCGTAGCCGCTCAGTTTCATGAAGCGCTCTTGCAGCGCGGCGTCGGTCTTGAAGACGCCGGTGAATTGCGTGGTGATGGTGGTCACGTCGTCGTGGTGGACGCCGCGCGTGGTCATGCACTCGTGCTTTGCATCGATCAGAACGGCGACGCCGTTCGGATTGAGCGCGGCCTGGATCGTGTCGCAGATTTGCGAGGTCATCGTCTCCTGCGTTTGTAGACGCTTGGAGAAGATTTCGACGACGCGCGCGATCTTGGAGATGCCGACGACCTTCTCCGTCGGCATGTATGCGACGAACGCCTTGCCGAGGAACGGCGCCATGTGGTGCTCACAATGGCTCTCGACCTTGATGTTCTTGAGCATGACGATGTCGTCGTAGCCCTGCACGTCTTCGAAGATGCGCGAGAGTTCTTTGACGGGATCCTGCGCGTAGCCGCCGAACCATTCTTCGTACGCGTCGACGACGCGCTTTGGCGTGTCGATCAGCCCTTCGCGCTGCGGATCGTCGCCCGCCCAAGCGAGCAGGGTGCGCACGGCCTGCATGGCCTCTTCGCGCGTGGGGCGCTGCACGGCGGCCCTCGCCCCGCGCGGCTTAACGATAGCGTCCATGAAACTTTCCCTAGCTGAGGGGCGGGGAGTCGAGCCGGGAGGGTTCCGTCAATCCCTGCAAGCGGGCGGATACCTGGACTTAACGCCCGCCCGCGGATTTGACCCTCAGACGGCCGGAGCGGGTGCGCTCCGATCCTTGTACGCACACTAACATGGGGGTGGATCGGAACCTACCCCCGCCCTGAGGGGAGACCATTGTGCGCCAGAAGGACGCGCCCCGCGCGCCGATGGCAGATGAAGCTGAGCGCGCCATCGCCCAGGCGCGCGAGCGGGGCAAGGCGCGTGCCCGCGAGGCGAAAGCGCATGTAATCGGGCGCGAGGGAGCGCGGGGCGGCGCCAAACGCATGCGCCCACCAGCGGCGCACATGTGCAGCGGAATGGTAGATGATGTCGTTCGTTAGCGAGGCGTAATGCGCGGCCGTCCATGACGCGCGATTGTGTGTGGCGCGATGATAGCCGGCGCCGAGCCTATAGGCGGCGCTGAGCCAGGCGCGCTGGGCGCGGCCCTTCAGCCAATGCACGAAGAAGATTCCGACGTGGCCTTCCCACCAGCAATCGCGCGTTGGGAAAATCGCGAGGAACGGCGCGCCGGGTTTGAGCACGCGCGCGATCTCGGCCAGCGCCGCGGGCGGATCGGCGACGTGTTCGAACACGGTGTTGGAGATCGCAGCGTCGAAGCTCGCGTCGGGAAACGGGAGGCGCCCGTTTTCGATCCGGTGCACGCGTTCACGCACGGCTTCGGGGATCTCGGCGCGCCAATTTTCGTAGCCGCCCGCGAAGGTGTCGGCGCCGTGAATATCGACGCCGGCGGCGGCGGCGAGCGCCACGATCGGGCCACGGCCGCAGCCGAAATCGAGCACGCGCGCGGGGCGGCCGAGCGCGCCGCCGGTCATTGCGGAAACGAGATACCGGTAATTGGCCGCCTCGGCGTTGAAGCGTTCGTCGTGCAGCATGGCCGGAAAATCCCTGCGCCGCGTATAGAGATTGGCGCTGGCCCCGGCTAGACACCCGCCATGCAGATCGCGCTCACCAACACGATGACCGGCCGCAAGGAGCCGTTCGCGCCCGCCGACCCCAAGCGCGTGACGCTGTATGTGTGCGGACCGACACCGTACAATTACGCGCATATCGGCAATGCGCGGACATTCGTGTCGTTCGATTTGCTGTTCCGCGTGCTGCGCGCGGCGTATGGCGCAGAGCACGTGCTCTATGCGCGCAACGTGACGGACATTGACGACAAGCTGATCGCGAAGGCGAACGACACGGGCGAGGCGATGTCGGCGATCGCGGCGCGCTATACGGCGGCGTTGCGCGAAGATTTGGCTGCGCTCGGCGCGCTGTCGCCGACGCATGAGCCGGCAGCGACGGAGCATGTCGAAGAGATTCTCGATGTGATCGATGGGCTGGTGGCGAACGGGGCCGCGTATCGCGCGCAGAGCGGGGTTTATTTCTCGGTCGAGAACGATGCCGACTACGGCAAGCTTTCGAAACGGGCGCAGGAGGATTTGCGCGCTGGCGCGCGTGTTGCGGGCGAGGACGATAAGCGCGCGCCATCGGATTTTGCGTTGTGGAAAGCGGCCAAGCCCGGCGAGCCGGCTTGGGAGAGCCCATACGGCGCGGGCCGGCCGGGCTGGCACATCGAATGCTCGGCGATGATCCGCACGCAGCTTGGCGACACGATCGACATTCATGGCGGCGGCGTCGATCTGGTGTTTCCGCACCATGAGAATGAGATCGCGCAGAGCGAGACGGTGACGGGCGTTCCGCTCGCGCGCGTGTGGATGCATGGCGGCTTCCTCACGATGGATTCCGAAAAGATGTCGAAGAGCCTCGGCAACGTCGTGATCGCGCGCGATCTGCTGAAGGAATGGCCGGGCGAGGTGATCCGCTGGGCGCTGCTGGCGGCGCATTATCGCGCGCCGCTCGATTTTTCGGAGCGCTTGCTGGAGCAGGCGAAGGCGAGCTTGGACCGGCTCTACGGCGCGTTGCTGCGCGTGAAGGATGTCGCGGCGAAGGATGTCGCGCCGCCCGCGTTGTTTCTTGAAGCGCTGCACGATGATCTCAACACGCCGCGGGCGATTGCGGCTTTGTTCGGCATCGCGAATGGCGTGTTCAACAATGCGGACGCGCTCGATCTGGCGCAGGCCAAGGGCGAGCTCTTAGCGGCGGGCAAGCTGATGGGCTTTCTCGGCGCCGATCCGGAGGCGTGGTTTCGCGGCGGCGATGAGGACGCAGCGGAGATCGACGCGCTGGTCGCGGCGCGCGTGGCTGCCCGCAAGAACAAGGACTTCGCCGAGGCCGACCGCATCCGCAAAGCGCTCACTGAGCGCGGCATCGAGGTGATGGACAGCGCGCAAGGCTCGACCTGGCGGCGGGCGACGTGATTGCGCCCCAATCGGCGGGCACGGAGCGCGCATGAAACGCACCCTGACGATCGCCATCCTCGCCCTCGCGGGCGCCGCCGCTTTTGCCCAGCCGCTGAACCCACCGGCGCCGGAGCCGCGGCCGTTCGAGGTGAACCGGGGCTCGGCGCCGCGGCCGCCGGCTGCGGCGGAGACGGAGGGGCGCGCGCCCGGCGAGGGCGTCGGCGCTGGCGGGATCGATTTTGGGCAATGGCGCAGCGCGGAACCGGAAGCGTATGGCGCTGCTTTCCAGAGCCAGATGCAGGCGCGGTTCGCGGGCAAGACGGCGGCGGAGGCGCGCGCCGATCTGACGGCGAACGGCTTTACGTGCTCGGACCAGGCGATCATGCAATGCCGGATCGAGATTGCGGACGCGGGCTGCCAGAAAGGCTGGTACGTCGTGTTCGAGCCGCGGCGCACGGAGCCGTTCGCAGGCTTCGACGCGATCTGCGCGCGACGTTAGAGACATAGGGACGGACGATGCGGACTTGGTTGGCGGTTCTGGCGCTCGCGGCGCTTACGGCGTGCGCCACGGCGAATGCGCCGCGCGCGCCGTCAGGGCCTTCGGCGCCGAGCGGGTCGATCGATCTTGGCGATTTCCGGCGCGCGTCGGCTGACAGCGTGAATGGACGCTTCGGGCGCACTGTGTCCGATCGCTATGCGTCGGGCGCGGCGCTGAGTTCGGTCGCGGCCGATCTCACGCGCAACAATTTCGCCTGCGTTTCCGGGCCGGGCGGGCGGGGCGATCCGCCGGACCGGATTTGCAGCCGCGCGGTGCGCGAGCCGTCCTGCGTGCATACGTGGCAAGTGATGCTCTACGCGGACGGGCAGGCTTCGGCGCTGTCACGGACTCGCGGGACGTATGACCGCTCGTGCCGCGATGACGATAGCGGCCTCCTCGGCGGGCGCTGATTGACGAGCGGGGGCGGGCGTCCCCACATCATTGGCATGGACGATCTCTACCATCCGCGTGTGTTGGAGTTGGCGGCGGACATTCCCCATGTCGGCCGGCTCGATGCGCCCGATGGGGCGTCCACCAAGGTGAGCCGGGTGTGCGGCTCGGTGGTGTCGGTCGATCTCAAGCTGAAGGACGGCGTCGTCTCCGAGATCGCGGTGCTGCCCAAGGCGTGCGCGCTTGGGCAGGCGGCGACGGCGGTGCTGGCGATGCATGCGCTGGGCGCGACGCCGGCTGAAATCCGCGCGGCGCGCGATGGGTTGAAGGCGATGTTGAAGGATGGGGCCGCCCCGCCGCAGGGCCGGTTCTGGGAGCTGCGGCACCTGGAAGGCGTGCGGCATTATCCGCCCCGCCACACCTCCACGATGCTCGCGTTCGACGCCGCCGCCGAGGCGCTCGACAAAGCCGAAGCAGCGGCCGGCGCTCGTTAGTCCGAAGCCGGATTTTCGCCGTTCGCGCGAAACCGCGTGCGCCTGCGGCTGCAAAGTCGTGTCTGGCCGCGGAAAATTCACCATACGCGTGGGGAAATCATGAAGCGGGCTTTGTTGGCGGCGTGCGCCGTCGCGGCGTTTGCGTTTGGCGCTGTCGCGCCGGCGCTGGCGCAGGACAGCGATGAGATCATCGTCGTGGCGCAGCGCCGCGCGGAAAATCTGCAGGACGTGCCGATCGCGGTGAGCGCGATGAGCGCCGAGCGCATCGGCCAAGTGCTCGCGGGCGGGGGCGATGTGATCGCGCTCGCCGGGCGCGCGCCGGGCCTCAACGTCGAAAGCTCGAACGGGCGCGTTGCGCCGCGCTTCTACATTCGCGGCCTTGGCAACACCGACTTCGATCTCGCGGCGTCGCAGCCGGTTTCGGTGATCGTCGATGACGTGGTGCAAGAGAACGTCGCGCTGAAGAGCTTCCCGCTGTTCGACGTGCAGCAGGTTGAAGTGCTACGCGGGCCGCAGGGCACGCTCTATGGGCGCAACACGCCGGCCGGCATCGTGCACATCCGCACGGTGCGCCCAAGCCAGGATTTCGACGCGTCGCTTTCCGGCAGCTACGGCACGTATGGCACGTCCGATCTGCAAGCCGCGCTGGGCGGGGCGATTGCGCCGACGCTTTCGGGCCGCATCGCGATCCTCGCCGCGCACCGCGACGATTGGGTCGATAACGGTTTCACCGGCCAGAGCGATGCGATGGGCGGCTATGATGAACTCGCGGGCCGCGCTTCGCTGCTGTGGGAGCCGGCGTCGAACCTCTCGATCCTCGCCAGCGCGCATGCGCGCTCGCTTGAAGGCACGTCGACATTCTTCCGCGCCAACATCTTCGATGTTGGTTCGAACGAACTGAACGGCAATTTCGATCGCGACCGCGTGTTCTACAATCAGGGCGGCAACAACCGTCAGGAATACGACAACGCCGGCGGCGCCGTGACGATCAATTGGGATCTTGGCGATGTCGCGCTGACGTCGGTCACCGGGTACGAAACTGCCGAAGGCTTCAGCCGCGGCGATATCGACGGCGGCGTGGCGGGCGTTGGCCCGGGCTTCATCCCGTTCGACAGCGACACCAAGGACTCGCTCGACGATCTTGAGCAGTGGACGCAGGAAATCCGCCTCGCGAGCGACATTCCGGGCCCGTTCCAGTGGCAGCTCGGCGCGTTCTACTTCGATAGCGACTTCCTGGTTTCGACCGCGTTTGGCGCTGGCCCGGCGGCGGCGACGCTCAACCACACCAACGAAAGCTGGGCGGTGTTTGGGCAAGGCAGCTACGCGCTTTCCGATACGGTCACGCTCTCGGCGGGCGTTCGCTACACCGAAGACGAAAAGAACCTCGTCGTGTTGTCGGGCGGCTTTGCGCCAGTTGCGGTGTCGGATGAGCAAGTGAGCTGGGATCTGACGGCGGCGTATGAGCCGAACGACGATCTCAACTTCTACGCGCGCGTCGCTTCGGGTTTCCGGGCGCCTTCGATCCAAGGGCGCGACGTGGTGTTCGGCGGGGCGCCGAGCGTCGGAGAATCGGAAACGATCCTCTCCTACGAAGCGGGCGTGAAAGCCGACGTGCTCGACGGCACGGGCCGCATCAACGCCGCGGTCTATTACTACACGATCGAAGACATGCAGCTCTCCGCAATCGGCGGCGGCGGCAACTTCAACCGCCTGATCAACGCGGAAGAGGGCGAAGGCTACGGTTTCGAAATCGAGAGCCAATTCCAAGTTAGCGAGCGCCTCTCGGTGCGCGCGGCGTTCACGTACAACCACACCGAAATCCAAGATTCCAATCTGACGGTTGCGGCGTGCGCGCAGTGCACGGTGCGCGATGTGGCGCTCGTTCCCGGCGCATACCTCGTGGGCGGCAATCCCTTCCCGCACGCGCCGGAAGTGATGCTCGACGTCGGTGGCCGCTACGAACACGCGACGGCAAATGGCGGCGAATGGTTCGTGGAAACCGATTGGACCGTGCGCGGGCCGTTCAACATCTTCCTCTATGACGCGGTGGAGTTCGAAACGGACGCGCAGGTCGAAGGCGGGCTGCGCATCGGCTACGGCCGCCAAGATGGATCATGGGAAGCTTCGGTGTTCGCCCGCAACATCACGGACCAAGAGAACGTGATCGGTGGCATCGACTTCAACAACAACACCGGCTTCGTGAACGAGCCGCGTGTTGTGGGCGTCGCGCTCCGCGCGCGCTGGAACTAACGCGCAAGAACGCGTGAAGCGGCGCAGAACGCGCCACAAGAAAATTGCGCCCCTCCTGCGAAGGAGGGGCGCTTTGTTTTTATCTTCCCTCCCCGCGAGGGGAGGAGGTCGGGGCGGGTGAATCGCTCCGCTCAAATCACTAGCGTTCGTGCGCCGCTTCTTCGTTGGACGTAGGGCTTCGCCCCACGCCCTGCCCCCTCCCTTCGCGGGGAGGGGGTTATGTGTCACCAAATCTGAACGCGATCGGCTTGGGCGAGGTAGAGGCGCTCGCCCGGCTGGACGTTGAACGCCGTGTACCAAGCGTCGAGGTTTCGCACGACGCCGTTGACCCGGTACTCCGCCGGCGAGTGCGGATCTGAGAGCACCAGATTGCGGAGGCGCTGATCGCGGATCAGCTGCTTCCACACTTGGCCCCATGCGAGGAAGAAGCGCTGCTCGCCCGTCACGCCATCGAGCACGGGCGCTGCCTGGCCGTTGGTGTGGATGAGATAGGCCTGGTGTGCGACTTGGAGGCCACCGACATCGCCGATGTTTTCGCCGAGCGTGAGACGGCCGTTCACGTTGATGCCTTCAAGCGGTGAGAACGCGTTGTATTGCGCCACCAACTTGTCGCCGAGTTCGTTGAAGCGCCGCACGTCGTCGGCGTTCCACCAATCGCGCAGC
>CAZXNY010000039.1:0-12644 GCA_964642205.1 uncultured Caulobacteraceae bacterium | reverse complement strand
GATGGTGGACCCGAGGGGGATCGAACCCCTGACCTCCGCATTGCGAACGCGGCGCTCTCCCAGCTGAGCTACGAGCCCGAGCGGGCCATTTCGGCCCGAATCGTCCGGGAATCGACCGCCCATCTCCAAGAATCCGGGCCACCGATAGGGGCCGGGGTATAGGCCCCCGCCCTCAACCGCGTCAAGGCGCGCCCGGGCGTCCGATCAGCGGGCCGCGCCGCCCTTGCCCGCCTTGGGCGACACAGTCTAGACGCTGCCCCGAACCTGTTGAAAAGGGCCGCAAAGCCATGCCCGGCTTGATCGTCATTCTGCTCCAAGTCGCGCAGGCGATCCTCGGCCTCATCACGGTCGTGCTGATCGTCTATGTCGTGCTCTCGTGGCTGTTTGCGTTCGATATCGTGAGCCGCCGCAACCAGATGGTCAGCTCGATCTACGAGTTCTGCGCGCGCGTCACCGATCCGATGCTGCGCCCGATCCGCCGCCTGATCCCGCCGATCGCGGGCGTCGATCTTTCCGTACTTGTTTTGCTGCTCGGCATCGAATTGCTGCGTAGCTCAATCCTGCCCTGGCTCGTGTTCGACATTCTGCTTGGGCAACCGCGAACCTTCTGATTGCCGCCGTCATTCAGAGCGCGCGGCCCGCATAGGATTGCCGCATGACCGCTGAAAAGATCGACGGGACCGCAATTGCCGACGCCATCGTCGCGCGCGTCGCCGAAGCCGTGAAGGCGCTCCCCGCGCAACCCACATTGGCTGTTGTGCTCGTCGGCGACGATCCAGCCAGTCAGATTTATGTGCGCAGCAAGCTGAAGGACACCGAAGGCGCGGGCATGCGCTCGATCGGCATCCGGCTGCCCGCCGAGACGAGCGAGGCGGACGTCATCTCGCACGTCAAAACGCTGAGCGAAGACGCCAGCGTCGACGGCATTCTCGTGCAGCTGCCAATGCCCAAGCACATCGACGAGAACCGCGTGCTCGCCGCACTCGATCCCGCGAAAGACGTCGATGGCCTGACCGACGTCAGCGCCGGGCGCCTCGTGCTCGGCAAGCAAGGCTTACGTCCCTGCACGCCCGTCGGTTCTGTAATTCTCGCCAAGAGCGTCGAGAAAGATCTCTCCGGTGCGCATTGTGTCGTGATCGGCCGCTCGATCCTTGTCGGAAAACCGGCGTCACTGCTCTTTCAGTACGAAAACTGCACGGTGACGATGGCGCATTCCCGGACGCGCGATCTCGCCGCGCTCTGTCGCAGCGCGGACATTCTCGTGCCAGCGATTGGCAAGCCGGAATTCGTGCGCGGCGATTGGATCAAGCCGGGCGCGATCGTCATCGACGTCGGCATCAACCGCGTCCCTTCGATCAAGAACCCAGGCAAGACGCGCATCGTTGGCGACGTTGCTTACAAGGAAGCGTTGGACATCGCCCGTGCGGTGACGCCCGTGCCGGGCGGCGTTGGCCCGATGACGCGCGCGTGTTTGCTGCGCAACACGGTGCTGGCCGCGTGCGCCCGGCGCGGTTGGACCGTGCCGGACGCACTCGATGGCTAGTTAGCCGGGCCGGTTCTCACCCGTCGCATCACGGATCGGTTCGCCGCCGCTCGGCCCGCCGCCGGAACCTGCGCCCACGACGCTCTGGCCCAGCTTCGAGTTGCGATAGCCGTACAGCATGTAAATCAGCACGCCGACGATCGCGTAGGTGACGAGGATGCCGAGCGCGACAGGATCGCGATCCACCTCACCCGGTGCGCCGATCATCGTGCCAAGCAGATCAACGCCGATGCCCTTCGACACGATGTCGAGCAGGATCGGGCCCATCATCAGCACGACGCAGAAGAAGATCCCCAGGATCGGCGTGATCGGATAGAGCGGCACGCGGAACGGCCGCGCGAGATCAGGGTGCGCGCGCCGCAGATACATGACGCTAATGCAGACGATGGCGAACGCGAGCGCCGTGCCCAAGCTCACCATGTCGCCAAGCACCGAGAGCGGCAGAATCGCAGCAGCGGCAGCGATCACAACACCAAGCAGAATGGTGCCAGCCGCAGGCGTGCGGAAACGCGCGTTGAGCCGCGAAAACAGCCCCGGCAACAGGCCATCTTTTGACATTTGGTAGAACACCCGCGTTTGCGCGTAGCAGAGCACGAGCATCACGGAGGTCAGGCCCGTGAACGCGCCGATCTTGATGATCAGCGTCAAGATGTTGAGCACGCCGGCTTCGTTGAACGGCCACGAGACGACAGCCCAAGATGGGTTCATTCGGTCGATCGCGATCGCGATCGGCGCGCCGCCCGCCAGTTCACGGAACGGCACCACGCCCGTCATCACCGCAGCGACGATCACGTAGATGGTGGTGCAAATGAATAGCGAGCCGAGGATGCCTAGCGGCAAATCCTTCTGCGGATTGCGCGCTTCGCCAGCCGCGGTCGAAACCGCTTCAAAGCCCACGTAAGCGAAGAAGATGATTGAGGCTGCACGCAATACGCCCTGAATCCCGTACTTAAAGCCGCCCTCGTTCTCCGGGATGAACGGCACCCAATTGGCGGGATCGAGATAGAACGCGCCAACCGCCGCGAAGGTGATCAGCACCGTCACCTTGATGGCGACGATCACGTTGTTCACCTGCGCGCTCTCGTGCACGCCGATGACGAGCAGCGCCGTAACCGCGAGAATGCCAAGCGCCCCGACGAGATTGATCGTGGGGTGGACCTGCAGCACGCCATCGGTGAACTGCAGCGTGGAGCTCTTCAGCTCCATCGGGATGTTGACGCCGAATTCCTGCAACAGCCCGATCGTGTTTGCGTCACCGGCGACATACGCCGTCCAGCCCGCCGCAACGGTTGACGCCGCCACACCGTACTCCAGCAGTAGCAGCCAGCCCATCGTCCAGGCGAAGACTTCGCCGAGCGTCACATAGGAATAGGTGTAGGCCGAGCCCGGCACCGGCATCGTCGAAGCCAGCTCAGCATAACAAAGCCCCGCGAAGGTACACGCGAGGCCTGCGATGATGAACGAAATGAGGACGGCCGGTCCGGCGAAATTGGCTGCAGCCTGGCCGGTAAGGACGAAAATCCCGGCGCCAATAATACAACCGACGCCGAGACTGACGAGGTTGGCGGGACCGAGCGTTCGCTTCAGTTCCCCTTGGTTGAATTCCTCCTGGATGTGGGCGACCGTTTTCTTGCCGAACAGCTGGCCTTTAGCCATGAGGCGTACTCCCCGCCGACGCCATCCCGGCGTCACTTTGGCGCGGAGCCTAAGCCGCGCCGCGCGTTCGGCGCAAGGCTGCTGGCGCTCTCGTGCGAAGGCGGGGTAGAAAATGCCAGGGATGGGGCGGAAATGACGATCAGAGCCGTAATTTGGGACTTTGGCGGGGTGTTCACGACCTCGCCATTCGAGGCGTTCAACCGCTACGAAGCCGAAGCCGGCCTGCCGCGCGATTTCATCCGCACCGTCAACGCAACAAACCCCGAAGCGAACGCGTGGGCGCGCTTCGAATCCGCGCAAATCGGTCCAGCCGACTTTGACGGCGCATTCGCCGAAGACAGCCGCGCGCTCGGTCACGAGGTGCGCGGAGCGGACGTGTTGCCGCTGATTGCTGGCGATCTGCGCCCGGGCATGGTGCGCGCGCTACAAACCGTGAAGAAGCGCTTCAAGACCGGCCTCATCACCAACAATTTCGCGCCGAGCGAGGGCGGCCTGCCACAAGCGAGCGCCGGCACGCCCAAGCAAAGCCAGATGCGCGAGATCATGGCGCAGTTCGACCATGTGATCGAAAGCTCGAAGGTCGGCGTGCGCAAACCCGATCCGCGGATCTATGCAATGATGTGCGAGGCGCTCTCCGTCGAAGCAGCCGACTGCGTGTTTCTCGACGATCTCGGCATCAATCTAAAACCGGCCAAGGCAATGGGCATGGCGACCGTCAAAGTGCTGAACGAAAAGCAAGCGCTCGACGAACTCGCCGCCATCACTGGCCTCACCTTTTCCTGACGGAGCCGCAGATGAAACGGATGCTGTTCGCCGCGCTGGCTCTTGCGCTCACGGCTTGCAATCAAACCGAAGCGCCGCCCGCGCCCGATGAGACGCTCGCCGAAGACGGCTGCCCGGCTCAAGTCGCGACGACGTGGCTCGCGGACGGCCAGGAATTTGCCGTCAGCGCGAACACGACCGGCCCCTCCTGCGCCGAAGCGACCGCGAACCTCGAAGTGCGCGCCCCGAACGGCGATCTGGCGCTCGCCTTCGGCGCCGAGACGCAACACGTAATGGGACTCTCCGGCGTCACCGAGACCGAAGCGATGCAAGCTGCCCTCGCTGGCTGGGTCGAAGCGGCAAGCGAACGCCAGCGCACGACGGGCAATCTTCCGGCATGGGCGGAAGGCGCGGCGCAGCCTGGCGGCGAGTTTCCGTTCTATCCGCAAGAAGGCGCCGAGCGCGCCAACTACGAAAGCCTGCGCGCCGAAAATCTTCCGCTGTTCTGCGTGATCCAGGGCATGGAGAGCGAAGCGTGTCACGTGCTGCGCGGAACTGAGCTGCACCTGATCGGCGTTCAGACCTTCCCCGGCTGACATTCAGGACCACAATGACAGAACAGAACGAACCGTTCTTCCGCCGCGAAGGCGCGCTCTATCAGCCGCTGCCTTCGGGCCGCGGTCCGTGGAATCCGCAATCGCTGCACGGCCGCGTGATCGTCGGCTTGCTCGCGTATGCGGTCGAAAGCGAGCACGGCGATGACGCGTTCCTTCCAACGCGCCTCACCGTCGATATGTACAAGCTGCCGGGCTTCGATCCGGTCGAGTTGAAAACGACAATCGTGCGTGCGGGAAACCGCATCAAGGTGATCGACGCAGAGTTCATCTCCGGTGGCGTCAGCATGGGCCGCGCCACGTGCCAGCTCTTGCGGCGCGCGGAAAACTCACCCGGCAAAGTTTGGACGCCGCCAAGCTGGGACGTCCCGAAGCCCGACGCGATCGAACCGCCGGAGCCGCGCGCCGGCATGGGCGGCATGTGGGCAATGCGCCCGATCAGCGGCGGCTTTGGCACGGCGACTGGCCCCAAGCGCACATGGATGAAAGAAGTACGCGAACTCGTCGGCGGCGAACCGCTCACGCCCTTTCAGCGCGCCGCCCTCGCCGCCGATTTCGCGAGCCCCTTCGCCAACGCCGGCGAGCAAGGCCTTGGCTACATCAACAGCGACGTGACGCTCTATCTGCACCGCCTGCCAAAGCAGGAGTGGATCGGCGTCGAGGTCACCGATCACGGCGCGACGGATGGGGTCGCCGTCGGCACGACACGGTTCTACGATGTCGAAGGACCCATCGGCTCGGTCACATGTTGCGCCCTCGCGCAGCAGATGCGTCAGCGGCCACAATAAATAATCTCGGGAGGAACGACGATGAAGAAGCTCTGCGCAGCCCTCGTGACGGCCTTCGCGCTTGCCGCGTGCGGCCAATCCGGCGCCGAAAAAGCCGAAGCGCCCGCGGTTGAAGAAACCGCCACCAACAATTGCCCCGCCACCGCCGAGACGGTCTGGGTCTCCGCCAATGGCGCGGACTACAAAGCGCAAGCCTCGACGACCGGCGCGACCTGCGCGGGCGCGACAGCCACGCTCACGATCCGCGGCCCGGAGAACCAAGAACTACACACGTTCAGCGCGCCGACGCGCGCGATCCTGCCGCTCATGAACGCGGCGGATCAAACCGCGATGCAGGCTGCGCTGACGACCTGGATCACGCAAACCTCGCAGAGCATGCGCACTACGGCGGGCCTGCCGAACTGGATCGCGGCCTCGCTTCAGCCGGAAATCAGCGCGACGCGCTTCTACCCGGAGGAAGGGCTGACGCGCGAACAATACCTCGCGCTCCGCACCGCCGCGCTGCCGCAAATGTGCTACTCGCAGGGCCGCGAGCAATGGGCCTGCGTCGTTCTCGAAAACGGCGCGGTCCGAAAGATCGGCCTCAACACGCTGACCAACAACTAACCCGGAAGGCGCGCCGCGAAGCGCTCAAACGCCATCACGAACGCCTCGGGCTGCTCAAGAAACGCCGCGTGGCCGCCGTCGAACAGGATGACTTCCGCGTTCGGCGCGCGGCGCGCGGCTTTTGCGCTGCGTGACCACGAGACCGCCTGATCGCCCTTCGCCCACGCATACAGCACCGGGCAAGCGATCTGCGCCGGTAGATCGCGAATGTCGGCCGCGGGCTCAGCAAAACTATCCCACGCTTGGCGTAGGACACCCGCGCATGCGTACCCTTCAGCAACGATCTCATCGCGCCGCCAATGCGCAGCCGGCGTGCGTAGGATGCGGCGATAGTAACGGGCGAACCACGGCCCGAAACGCGGATCGCTCCGCTCGCCTCGCGCAAACTGCCGGGCCAGAGCGCGGCAGTAGAGCCGCGCGATGACGTTCACCGGTTGCAGACCACCCGGATTGCAAAGCACCAAGCCGCGCAGCTGTTCCGGCCGCCCGGCCGCGTGAATGATCGCGGCCGCCCCGCCAATGGAGTTTCCGAGGAGAGTGTAGCGCTCAAGTCCCATCGCGCGCGTCGCATCGTCGATCAGCGCAGCGTACACTTGCGCGCTTGCCGGCCTCGTCAGCGGCGGGCTTTTTCCTTGCCCCGGCCAGTCGAGCGCGATCACGCGAAACCGGTCGCCAACATGCGCGGCGAAGCGATCGAAGTCGCGCGCGCCATGGCCCGTCGCGTGCAAGCACAACACCGGTGCGCCCTTCCCATGCTCGCGCACCGCAAGCTCAACGTCGCCAGACTGGATAAATCGCTTGGATTGATAGGCCATCGTCATTTGTGATATTGACATCACTTCGTTTCGGCCGGTCAACTTCCAGGCAAAATGGGAGCGCAGGATGCCCAAAGCCGCCCCTTCAATGCGCAATCCAGAAGAGACGCGCGCGGCCCTCATCGCAGCGGCGCGGCTTGAATTTGAGGAATCCGGCTTCGAGGCCACGCACAGCAACAAAATCGCCGCGCGCGCAGGCTATGCTCCGCAAACTTTCTATCGCCACTTCGCGGACAAGCCGGCGATCTTCCGGGCGGTGTATCGAGAGTGGGTGGCAGAAGAGGCCGCCGTGCTCGACCGCGTGCGCGGCGCCGAGAGCGTCGCCGCGGCCGTCATCCGCCACCACAAAAGGAGCCTCATCTTCCGCCGCGCCTTGCGTGCGCTTTCGCTTTCCGATCCAGAGATGCGCGCCGCCAGGGCTGGCAGCCGCCGTGCTCAAATCGCCAGCCTGCGAACGCGCCTGCCGCATCTTGCACGCGTCCCCGAAGCCGAACTCGCCGCGCGCCTCCTCCAGATCGAGCGCATTGCAGATGCATGCGCCGAGGGTGAGTTCATTGACCTTGGCGTCTCCGCACGAGAAGCCGAAGCGCAACTCTCGCGGCTGCTCTCCGCCGCCTTCGGCAAGCCGCGCTGAGCGGGCGACGCTGCGTCAGGCTTGACGCGCGCGTCACTTAGGCTTTCATCGGCGCGAAACGCGCCTCTAGGCGCGAGGGAGGAACCTATGGCCGAAGCAGCAGCGGCCGCCGCGCCCAAGCCGGCGGTGTCGTTTCTGAAAATTCCGAAGGAAGGCGCGCCTTATCTTGAAGGCACGAAGTGCGGCGCGTGCGGCGAAGTGTTCGTTGGCGTAGATCGCGCCTCCTGCGCGGCGTGCGGCGCGCGCGGCAAGATGGAAACAGTGAAGCTCGCCGACAAAGGCAAGCTCTACAATTACACCATCGTGCACCGGAATTTCCCGGGCGTGCCCGTGCCGTTCGTCTCCGCGATCGTCGATCTCGACGGCGGCGGCGCGCTCAAAGGCAATCTGCTCGACGTGAATCCGGTGCCGGACGCAATCAAGTTCGACATGCCGGTGAAGGTCGTCATCCAAGATGCGGGCCGCAAAGACAAGGAAGGCAATTCCTATCTCGCCTACTTCTTCAAACCCGCCTGACTAAACCGAAGAACTGAACACAACCCATTGTTGGAGGAAGCGCCATGAGTGACGTGTATGTCGTCGGCGTCGACATGATCAAGTTCGGCCGGTTTCCCGATCGCACGGTGCCGAACATCGGCGCGGAAGCAGCGCTGATGGCGCTCGATGATTGCGGCCTCACCATTCAAGACATGCAGGCGCTCTATTGCGGCAACCTGTATGAATCGAGCGCAGCCGTCGGCCAGCGCGTGCTGCGCGAAATCGGCCAGACCGGCATTCCGGTTGTGAACGTCGCCAATGCGTGCGCGACGGGCGCGACGGCGTTCCGTGAAGGCTGGATGGCGATCAAGGCCGGCGTCTACGACACCGTGCTCTGCGTCGGCGTTGAGCAAATGGGCAAAGGCCTGCTCGGCGGTGGCGGCGGCGGCGGCGGCATTTCCACCGAGGGCCTCCTCGGCTCCGGCACGATGCCGTCGGTGTTCGCGCATGTCGGCCTCGAGCACAGCCGCAAATACGGCACGACGTTCGAGCAATTCGCGAAAGTGTCGGTGAAGAACCACCACCACTCCACGCTCAATCCGAAGGCGATGTATCAGGTCGAAACGCCGCTTCAGGAAGTGATGGGCGCGGAGATGATCTCCTACCCGAACACGAAGCTGATGTGCTCGGTGAACGTCGATGGCTCAGCCGCCGCTGTTCTGATGAGCGAGAAGAAGGCCAAGCAATTGGGCTTGATGAGCCGCGCCGTGCGCGTGCGCGCATCCGCGATGGCGTCCGATCCGTACACGCCGCGCAATTTCGCGATGATGGACTTCAACGCCGTTACCCGCCTTGCCGCGAAGAACGCGTACGAAATGGCCGGCCTTGGCCCGCAAGACGTGAACCTCGTCGAGTTACATGACTGCTTCGCGACGGCCGAGCTCGTTCACTACGAAAACCTCGGCCTCTGCGGCGAAGGCAAAGCCGGCGAGTTCATCGACAGCGGCGCGACGACGCTGGGCGGCAAGGTTCCCGTCAACGTCTCGGGCGGGCTCCTCTCCAAGGGCCACCCCCTTGGCGCAACCGGCATCGCCAACATCTACGAAATCGCCACGCATCTGCGCGGCGAAGCGGGCGCGCGCCAGGTCGAAGGCGCGAGGATCGGCCTCACGCACGTCGTCGGCGCCGGTTCCGCCTGCGCAGTCCATGTGCTGGAAAAAGTCAGCTAAGCTAGTTCAAACGTGCTAAGCCGCGCGCGGTCGGGTCCTCCCGGCCGCGCGCTTTGCTTTTGAGGGGATCATATGACTCTGCGCTCCACGTTCCTCGCGCTCGCCGTCGCAGGCGCGCTCGCCGCTTGCGGCCAATCCGGCGCAGGCGCGCCGCAAAACGCCGCTGACGCCAACAACGCGACGCAAACGGCGGCCGCCGCGCCCGCCAGCTGCGACAGCCCGGCCCAGCCGATCGCGCTTGGCTCGACGACGCAATCGCAACTCGCCGCGACGCGCCAACCGTACCCGGCCAACGCCACGTATTATTGCATCGACGTGCCCGCCGGCACGCGCAACGTGTCGATCCAGCTTTCCGGCCTCTCGGCTGACCTCGATGTGTATGTTGGCCACGGCGCGATCAGCACCGTGCAGGGCGTTGATATCTCTGCTGGTCAGAACTATCAGTGGAAGTCGAACGCGTATCAGAACGTCGATGAGAACGTTCAGATCCCGAATCCGCAACCGGGCATCTACTACATCGAGATCGTGTCCTTCGAAGGCAACGGCTCGAACTTCACGCTCAACGTGCGCTAAGCGCGCGAGAGTCCAAACGTGAGCGGCGGCCCGGGCGATCGGGCCGCCGTTTTCACATCAGCCGTATCTGAAAGAACGCAAAGAACCACGCCGCTGCAAAGGCGGCGAGCGCTGCAACGAAGATCAACACCGAGCGCCACGGCAGCGTGCGGAAATTGCGCGCGACATAGACCAGCGCCGCAAGCGCCGCGACCGCGAGAACGATCGCGGTCAGAACGTCCATATCCGCTGACTGGCCCCAGCTGCGCATGGCGCGCAGCCTAGCGCATCATACGCGCAGCGACAGTGCGCCTACGCCGCGCGCTTGCGCGGCGGCTCCGGCGCCGGCGGCGGAGCCATCACGGGCTGCGCCGGCAAATGGCACGTCACCGTCGTGCCTTGCCCCTGCTCGCTCGAGATCGCCACCCAGCCGCCATGCATCGTCACGAATGACCGCACGAGCGCGAGACCAAGCCCCGCGCCACGCCGGTCACCGCTCTGGAAGCTGTCGAACGCGTGCGCTTGTGCGTCCGGCGCCATGCCGCTGCCCGTATCGGTCACGTAGAGGCGCACCACGCCGTCGAGCCGCTCGGCGCCAACGGTGATCTGATCGCCGCGCTCGGTATGGCGCAGCGAGTTCGAAAGAAGATTCACGAGCACCTGTGTGATGCGCGCGGGATCGGCCTGGATCGCGCCGATCTTCGGATCGCACGCGACCTTGATCTGCACTTCAGTGTCTCGCGCGGAGGAAACCGCCTTCGACACGCTTTCCTTGAGCGTGTCGTACACATCGACCGCATCGAGATCGAGTTGCAGCCCGCCAGCCTCGACCAGCGCAACATCCAGGATGTTGTTCACGAGGCTCGACAGATTGTCGGACGCTTCAAGGATTGCGCCCACCTGCTCGACCTGACGGTCATTCAGCGGGCCAAACAGGAATTGCCCAAGCAGCTCGGCATTTCCCGTGATCGCCTGCAGCGGATTGCGCAATTGCAGCGAGACGTTCTGAACGAACTCGGTCTTCAGCCGGTCCGCCGCTTCAAATGCTTCGGCGCGGTCGCGCAAAGCTTCTTCGACGCGCTTCGTCGCGGTGACTTCGAGGAACGCCACGAGCGTTGCGCCATCTGGCAGCGGCCGCGTGAGGAACGTGACGATTGTCTCGTCCGAGCGGCGCATTTCGCCGCGAAACTCGACGCGCGCTTCCGGCGAAGGATCGGTGATGCGCGCGCGCACTTGCGACCAGATCGCCCGGTCGTGAAACAGCGGCTCGCACAGCCCCACGACCTTCTCGAAGCCAAGCTCGAGCTCGAGATCGTCGGGGCCCAGCTTCCACATGTTCGCGAACGCACTGTTCGACAGCTTGAGGCGGCCATCGAGCCCGAACACGACGATGCCTTCATGCAAGCGATCGAGCGCCGCTTTCTGCGTTTGCAGCAGGGCCGCATATTGCGAGCGCAGCGTGATCTCGTTCGTCATGTCGCTGAAGATCAGCAACAGCCCGCCGCCCGGATGGCGCTGACGCACGATGCGCAACGTGCGGCTCTCGGGCAGCACCCAGAGTGCTTCAGGCAGATCCGCGACTTCCTGATAAAGCGCCAACTCGCCCGCGCGCCACTCAGCGTAGCTCGCATGCGCCGGCAACTTGCGGCGCTCTTTGAGATAGTCGAGCCACGCCGCATGGGTGGGGCGATCCGCGAGGAACGAAGGGTCCAGATCCCACATCTGCGCGAACGCCGTGTTGTGGAACACGAGGCGCCGGTCCGGCCCGAACACGACAACACCTTCGCTCAAATGGTTGAGCGTCTCATCATGCGCGCGCGCTTGGCGTGAAATCTGATCGCGCGCCGCCTCCACTTCGGTCACGTCGAGCGCAACGCCAGACGCGCCGCCCGAGACGGGGCTCATCACGACGCGCAGCGCACGACGCTCGCCGCCGACGACGCAAAAGCGCGTTTCCTCGATCGTCTCGCCGGTTTCGATCACCTTGCGCGCCTGCTCGGTCGCCGCCGCATCGAGTGCGAGGTTGCGCGCCAGCGCCTGGTCGAGCGACTTCGCTTCCAACGCTTCGAGATAAGAATTGTTGGCCCATTCAAGCTTCAGCGCACTCGAAACGCGCCACGACATAAACGGCGCGTTCGCGAGCATCTTGATCGGCGCGCTGACATCGAGCGCGATCTTCTCGTGACTGCCGCGCACCACGCCGCGGCCGACGCTATCCTCAACGCCGCGCACGCTCGCATCCAATATCCACACGACGACGCGCGCGCCCGCCGTGCGGCCATCGAGTTCGACGAACACGCCATCCGGCGTCGAGATCGTGAGCGAGAACGGCGCGCCCTCACGCCGCAGCCGCGCCAGCGTGGGCGCAAGGCGGGTCACCGCACCGGCCGCATCCGTAGCGTCGAACGCGGAGAGACCGTGCAGAATGCGGATCGCAGCGTCGCCCTGCACCGTCGAGTCCGAGAAGCGCAGCAAATTGGCGAGCGCAAGCGCCGAGCCGTACATGCGCGGCTGGCCCCAATCGCTGAGATCGGAAACGCCGGGCGGATCATCCCAGATCAGCACCGCGCCAGGGTGAGCGCCGAACACCTGGTCAGCAGCGGCGATCTTGTCTTCCAGCAACCGCTCGCGGTCGCGCATACGCTTCATGGAGCCGTTGGCGCCGTCCGTAACGCGCAGCGCCCAGAGCAGGGCCGCAATGCCGAGCGCGGCGGAGCCCGCCGCGACCACAAAGGCCGCAAAACCGCTGTCCACAGAGGGACCCCTCTTCCATCACTTGCCGACGAATCGGCTACCGCCCAGTCGCGATTCTCGCCCGCCCGCCCCCCGAAGGAAACCGAGCCCACTGAGCCGGAATGTTAACAAGCGTTGAGGCAGGTTAATTCTTGATTAACGCCAACAGCTTGGACGCCCGCATGACGTTGATTTAACGCCGGGATTAGGCTCGGCGGGCCAGTTTCTCGGCGAC
>CAZXNY010000038.1:0-12824 GCA_964642205.1 uncultured Caulobacteraceae bacterium | reverse complement strand
GGCGTCGTTGTCGCCGTCGCGCTTGCGTTCGTTGCGCTCTTGCTGGTCGTGACGCGCGCGGGCCAGGGCGGCCCGGCAGGCGCGGTCCAGCGAGCCGGCGATAGCGCCGCGGCCGCCGCGGGCCGCGCCGCCACCGCGCCGGCGCGCAGCGCAGAGGGGTTTGGCGGCCGTCTCGCGGCGATGTGGACGGCTACGGCGCGCATTGAAGAACTTGAGGCTGAAAACCGCGACCTGCTTGCGTGGAAAGCACTCGCGGAACGTCTTGCGGAACGCAACGCGCGCTACGAGGCGCTGCTGCGCATGCCGCAAGATGCTTATGGGTCGGGCGTCGATTTCAGCCAGGCCATCGCCGCGCAATTGGTGCTCGACAGTGGCGGCCCCTTCACACGGACGCTCGTCGCCAACGCGGGCGCCGATCACGGCGTGCGCGTCGGCTACATCGCCGTCAACGAGATCGGACTGATCGGCCGCGTCGTTTCCGTCGGGCGCCGCTCCTGCCGCATCTTGATGCTGGATGATTACAATTCGCGGATACCTGTGATGGGTGAAGCGTCGCGTGTGCGCGCTGTGCTCACCGGACAAGCCACCGAGCCGCCTGAGTTGCTCACCAGACCGTTTGCGGTCGAAACGCCGCGGCTCGAATTTATCGTAGGCGCCGCGAGCCTTAGAGAAGGCGAGCGCATCATTACGTCCGGCGATGGCGGGCTCTTCCCACGCGGCGTGCCCGTTGGGCAAGCGCGCCAGGGGCGCGACAACGTCTGGCGCGTTGCGCTTGCCGCCAGCCAGCAACCGATCGATTTCGTGCGCATTCTTCCCTATGTCGGCCCCGAGACGCCCGAACAGGCGCCGGTTGCCGACTCCGGTCCGCCGCCGCCCGCACGTGAGGTCGCGCGCGTTGTTGCGCCTGCGGCCGCCGCCGCAACGCCCGCGCCTCGCCCAGCGCCCGCGCAGAGCGCGCCGCGTGTGCAGCGCCCAGCCCCACAACCTGAAGCGCCCGCACCAGCGGAGACGCCGCCGCCGGCGACGCCCGAGTGACCACGCTCTTTCAAGCGCGGCCCGACCGCGGGCGTTTGATCGGCGCGCTGATCGCGCTCGCCAGTGTGATCCTGCCTGCCCTGCCGCTTGGGCCATTGTTCGCGCAACCGCCTTTGCCGCTCGCCGTGATGTGGGCTGCATACGGGTGGGCGTCCGACCAATCGCCAGGATGGGGCGCGCCTGCTGGGCTCGCGGCGATGGGCCTGCTGCACGATCAGCTTGCCGGTGGGCCCTATGGGCTGTTCGCCGCGCTTTATCTCGCGGCGTTTCTGATCGGCCGCTTCATGTCGAATGTCGCGAGCGCACCGACTTTGTTCGCCGCCTGGGGCGGATTTATCGCGACCTGCATCGGCGTAACGTTCATCGCAGCGGTGCTCGCGCCCATCGCGCTTGGCGCGCGCGCGCAGGTTTGGACGTTCGCGGAAGCCGCCGCCATCACCGCGATCCTGTTTCCGCTCGTGCGGAAGCTCTACATGGATCCAGCGTTAGGCTCACGATGAAGATGGGAGCGCGCTGATATGTTCGGCCTCGGCAAGAAGGGCAGCCGCGTTCGCAATCATAGCGTGCTTCCCAAGCGCGACATGGAAGTCGTGTTCAATCGGCGGGCGCTTTGGATGTCTTCGGCCGGAGCCGTCACGCTGGCAGCGATTGGCGCGCGCCTCGCACACCTCCAAATCACCGACGCCGTCAACCGCCAGTACACGTCGGCGGCAGATGAGAACCGGTACGATTCCCGTCTCATCGCGCCGCCGCGCGGCGTGGTCTATGACCGCTTCGGCGTGCCGCTCGCCATCACGAGCAAGGACTATCGCGTTTCGATCATTCCCGAGCGCGCCGGGGATGTGGAAGGCGCCATCCGAAGCGTCGCGATCATCCTTGGCATGGACGAAACGTGGGTGCGCCGCCGCACGCGCGAGGCGCGCGCCAACCGCCGCTTCGAAGCTACGCCCTTGAAGCAAGGCCTCGATTGGCAGGACTTTGCCGCCGTCAACGTGCGTCTTCCAGAACTACGTGGCGTGATTGCTGAATCCACCGAGGTGCGCTCGTACCCGTACGACATCGTGTTCGCACACCCGATCGGGTACGTTCAAAAGCCCAACCAGCGCGATATCGATCGCGCGCGCGAGGAAGAAGGCGGCGAACGGCGCGTCACCTACTATCGCCACCCCGATGTGCGCGTCGGCAAGGCCGGCCTTGAAGCGCGGCTCGAAGAGACGCTGCGCGGTGAAGCCGGATGGAAGAAGATGATCGTCAACGCCTTCGGGCGTGACATCGCCGAAGACGTTGAAGAGCGCCAAGAGCCGCGACCGGGTTCGGGCGTCGTGCTGACCATCGATGCGGACTTGCAGCGCCGCGCGATGGAGATGTTCAACGACGACGAGAGCTCGTTCGCGCGCGCCGGCTCCGTCGTGGTGATGGACATCCACACTGGGGACCTCCTGGTGATGGCGTCCGCGCCAGGCTTCGATCCAAACCACTTCGTCAACGGAATCGGTACGGCCGAGTTCAATCAACTCAACACCGCCGAAACCAAGCCGCTCTTCCACAAGGCCGTTACGGGCGTCTACGCGCCGGGCTCAACGTTCAAGATGATCGTCGGCATCGCCGCGAAACAGGCCGGCGTCGAAGATGACTGGGCGGTCGGATGCTCCGGCGGCTTCTTCTACGGCGGACGCACGTTCCACTGCTGGCAGCGCGGCGGCCACGGCCGCATGAACCTCCACGATGCGATCAAGCACTCCTGCGACGTCTACTTCTATCAGGCAGCGCTGCGCGCGGGCCCAGAGCGCATCGCGAACGTCGCGCGTCAGTTCGGTCTGGGTCAGCACTTCGATGTGGATGTGCCGAACATTCGCGACGGTCTCATCCCCGATCCGACATGGTGGCGCGCCAACCGCAACGAAGGTTGGACCGGCGGCCTCACCGTGAACTACGGGATCGGCCAAGGTGCGATGGGCGTAACGCCGCTGCAGCTTGCCGTGATGGCGGCGCGCCTGGGCAACAATGGCCACGCGGTCGTGCCGCGCTTGGTGCGCGAGGCACCAGGCGTCCAGCAGCCGCGAGACCCGCCCCACATGAGCGGCATCGAGGCCGACGATCTCGCGCGCGTGCGCGACGGCAT
Organism: uncultured Caulobacteraceae bacterium; assembly: GCA_964642205.1. Classification (GTDB taxonomy): domain Bacteria; phylum Pseudomonadota; class Alphaproteobacteria; order Caulobacterales; family Aquidulcibacteraceae; genus JBEVOS01. Next base: position 9,667 of record CAZXNY010000038.1, on the reverse strand, counting down.
GTTCGGCGTGTGCAACGAGCCCGGCGGCACGGCGATGCGCGCTGGCAACCTCGGCCTTGTGCGCGATCCAGAGACAGGCGCGGCCGTCGAATTGACGGATGCAAACCGTAGCTGGCAGCCGGTTCAGATCGCGGGCAAGACCGGCACGGCGCAGGTGCGCGCGATCACCGATGCAACGCGCGGGCGGCACTACTCCACGTTCGAGTGGCGCTTCCGCGACAACGCGCTCTTCTGCTGCTTCGGCCCCTGGCACGAGCCGCGTTACGCGTGCGCGGTCATCGTCGAGCACGGCGGCGCAGGCTCCGGCGTGGCCGGCCCAATCGCACGCGAAGTCATGCGCGCAACCTTCTTGCGTGACCCATCGCGCCGGCCGGCGGCGCGTCTCGCCGCGCTCGAACAACCACAGGGAGCGCCGGCATGACCTCTCCCGCCGCTATGTTTCGCGGTGCTCCGCGAACCGTCAGCGAAAAATTCAGCCGCCTGAATTGGGGCATCATCACACTCCTGTGCGCTCTCGCGTTCATCGGCGTGATCATGCACTTCTCGGTGTCGTCGGGTTCGTGGTCCGGCATGCCGCTCACGCACGGCATGCGCTTTGGGATCATGCTCGCGGTGGTGCTCGTGCTGGGCATGCTCGACACGCGGATCTATCTCGCGGTCGCCTACCCGCTCTACGCAGTCGCGCTGATCCTGCTTTTGGGCGTCGAGTTCTTCGGCGAAACACGCATGGGCGCGACGCGTTGGCTGAGCCTTGGACCGATGTCGTTGCAACCATCGGAAATCATGAAGGTCGCGATCGTGCTGGCGCTCGCGCGCTACTACCACCAGCTCGATCCAAGGCGCTCGGAGAACCTGCTTTGGCTGCTGCCGCCCGTGGCGATGATCGCCGCGCCCGTTGGCCTGGTCATGCACCAGCCCGACCTTGGCACCGCCATGATGATCCTAATCGCCGGCGGCGCGATCATGGTGCTCGCCGGCTTGCCGCGCTGGATCATCTTCGGGTCCGCGATCATCGGCGTCGTAGCCGCCGTCGCCGCGTATCAATTGGTGCTGCACGACTATCAGCGTGACCGGATCAATGTGTTCCTAGGCATCACCAACGACCCGCTTGGCGAAGGCTACCACGTTCTGCAATCGACGATCGCGATTGGCTCTGCCGGGCTTTTCGGACGCGGCTATCTCCAAGGCACGCAGTCGCAGCTCGACTTTCTTCCCGAAAAACACACCGATTTCATCTTCACGATGATCGTCGAAGAATTCGGGCTCGTCGGCGGGTTCGTCGTACTTTTCCTGTTCGGTCTCCTGATGGCGCTGGCTGTCAACGTGGCGCTCCGCTCCAAGCACCTGTTCGGCAAGCTCGCGGCCGCTGGCGGCGCGGCCACGCTCGCCTGCTACGTGCTGATCAACACAGCAATGGTGATCGGACTGGTGCCGGTTGTCGGCATTCCGTTGCCCCTGATCTCCTTCGGCGGCACGGCGATGTTCACGCTCATGACGGCGTTCGGGATCATCCTCTCGGTCGATCTCCACCGTGAACAGGCGGGCTCGCGCGGCATCCTCTGGTAGCGCAGCTTGAGGCCGCCCGCGAAACGCGCGAAGTTGGCGAAGCTCACGAGGGGTTCCGCGATGACCGGCGTTCCGTCCGTTTCCATGCGCCAGGCAGCGCAAGATCCAGAAGGTTTTGCCCGCGCCATGGGCGAGAGCTACGCGCGCTACGGGTTCGCCATCGTCTCCGATCACGGGCTCGATCCGGCGATGATTGCGCGCGCGATGACGCGGGTGAAGGCGTTCTTTGCACTGCCCGACGAGGTGAAGCGCCAATATCGCGTTCCCAACGGCGGCGGCCAGCGCGGCTACACGCCCTTCGGAGTCGAGGCAGCCAAGGGCGCCAAGCTCGTCGATCTGAAAGAGTTTTGGCACGTCGGCCGAAACCTGCCGTCTGGCCATCCGTACAACGCGCAGATGCCGCCAAACCTGTGGCCGGCGGAAATCGAGCGCTTCGAAGAAGACGTGTATGCGCTCTACGCCGCGCTCGACACGCTAGGCGGAAATCTCCTTGCCTCGATCGCGCGCTTTCTCGAGCTGCCGGATGATTTCTTTGTCAAGCCCGTGAAGGATGGCAACTCGATCCTGAGACTGCTGCACTACCCCCCGGTGCCAGCCACGGCCGAAGGCGTCCGCGCCGAAGCGCATGAAGACATCAACGTCATCACGCTGCTGCTTGGCGCGGAGGAAGCGGGGCTCCAGTTGCTAGATCGCGATGGCAAGTGGCTCGATGTGAACCCGCCCGAGGGCGCCATCGTCGTCAACGTCGGCGACATGCTGCAGCGGCTGACCAACCACCGGCTGCCGTCAACGACGCACCGCGTGGTCAACCCGGCGCCCGAGCGCGCCCACTTGCCGCGCTACTCGATCCCATTCTTCCTGCACTTTGCGCCCGACTATGAGATCAAGACGCTGCAGAGCTGCGTGAACGAACGCGCGCCAGACCGGTACAAGACGCCGATTACCGCGCAGGGCTTTCTCGAAGAGCGCCTCAAGGAAATCCGGCTGACGTGAGCTGTTAGACCGCGAACTTCGCGCCGGTCATGCGCTCACTGACGTCCCAGAGCTTATCGGCGATCGCATCGTCGATCGCCCAAGGGCGGACACCGTCCATCGTTTGCGCATCGGGCTGGCGCAGCGGCGCGATATCGCAATCCTCACAGTAGACGCCGCCCATGCCTGCGAGTTGCGGGTTGGTTGCGCACCAAACGCTCGTCGCGGCGCCCTGCGCCGGCGACTTGAAGCGTTCGTTCACGCGCCCTTCGCTATCGATCCAGCCCATCGCGCGCTTTTCTTCGTCGGGCATGAAGCGCTGCAAGTCCGTCATGATGCCGCCAGGATGCACCGCGAACGCGCGCACGTTGTGCGGCGCGCCGCGCTTGTCGAGCCCCACAGCGAAGAGCGCATTCGCTGACTTCGCGCGTCCATACGCCTCCCACTTGTCGTAGGCCTTACGATCGAAACCAGGGTCCTCAAGATCGACAGGGCTGCGGCGGTGGCCGATGGAAGAGAGCGAGACCACGCGTGCGCCGTTTGCGGCCTTGAGCGCGGGCCAGAGACGTGCGGTGAGGTGGAAATGCCCCAGGTGGTTGGTCGCGAATTGGGCCTCATAGCCACGCGCATCGCGCGTCAACGGCGCGGCCATGATCGCGGCGTTGTTGATGAGGATGTGCAGCGGGCGCTTGCTCGCGATGAACCGCGCAGCGAACGCATCGATCGAGCGCGGGTCGGCCAGATCGAGCGCGTCTTGCTCAACTTTGCCCGAAACATCCCGAAGCGCGCTGCGCGCCTTCTCGGGCGTGCGCGCAGGCACGATCACCGTCGCCCCCGCGGCGGCGAGCGCGCGCGTCGTTTCAAGGCCGAGACCCGAATATCCGCCGGTGACGATCGCGATCTTGCCATCGAGCCGCGCGCCCGCGAGCGCCTCGATAGCTGTAGTGCGCGCCCCGAAGCCCGACTTGATCGGCGCCTGCTTGGTCGGCATTTCCCACTCCCTGGTGTTGTTGCGCGTTAGGCGGCCGGACGCAGCGAGATCACGCCCGTGCTCAGCAGCGTAAAGCCAATGGCCCAAAGGACCGCCGCGAGGATCGCCGCGTAGCCGGCCTTCTTCAGGATGCTCGGAACGGCCGGTGCAGCGCGCTCGACACCGGGGCGCGTTTCAACGCCGGCTTCGTCATGATTACGGACGCCCATCGGCAGCATCACAAAAAAAGACAGCCACCACAGGATGATGAAAGACGCGGCGCCGAGAACACTCATGATCAATGCTCTTTCGGGGTTTCCATGAGCTCGATCAGTACGCCGTTCGAGTTTTTGGGATGCACGAAGATGATCAGCGTGCCGTGCGCGCCGATGCGCGGCTCCCCGAGCACGGTGGCGCCCTTCGCTTTCATGGCGTCGCGCGCTTCGTAGATGTTCGCGACTTCGAAGCACACGTGGTGCTGGCCGCCCTTCGGGTTCTTCTCCAGGAACCCGACGATCGGCGAGCCCTCACCCAGCGGCTCGATCAACTCGATCTGGCTGTTATCGACGTTGACAAACGCCACCCGCACACCCTGCTCGGGCATGTCGCGGATCTCCGTCATCTCGGACTCCGGCACGCCATAGAGATCGCGGTAGGTGTCCTTGGCCTCGGCGATAGAGGGCACGGCGACGCCGACATGGTTCAAACGACCGATCATGGAGGGGCTCCTTCGCCGCCAATCTACGCCAGCGCCTATGCCCCAGTCACCCCGCGGCTGGCGGCCTAAACGCGCATCAGGATCACTTCCACGAAGGGCCGTTTGCCCCACATCTTCTCGGCGGCCTTGCGCACCGCGCGCTGCACGCCCGCCTCTGCCGTGTCGTCATTGGCGCGATCGTCGTGCTTCATCCGGTTGAACGCCGCTTCCGCAACGTCGGCGAGTTCTTCAAGCGCGAGATCAAGCTCTTCTTCGTCCTGCATGGTCAGCCCCCGCACGCGCACGTCCGGCCCGTTGACGATCGTGTGCTTGCGTTCGCTCACCGCCATCGCGACGGTCACCACGCCTTCGGTGGCGATGCGCTTGCGCTCACGGAGCGCGTCCGTATCGGCCTCGATCAAGGTCACGCCGTCCACGTAGAGCCGGCCCGCGGGCACCTCATCGATCACCAACGCTTTTCCAGGCGCAAGCCGGATCATGTCGCCATTCTTCGGCGCCACGGCCTCCGGCGTCTGTAGCTCGTAAGCGAGCTTCACGTGCTCCAGGATGTGCCGGCGCTCGCCATGCACCGGCACAGCGATGCGCGGGCGGGCCCACTGGTACATCTGGCGCAGCTCATCACGGCACGGATGGCCGCTGACATGCACCGCCGCATCCTTGTCGGTGATCACCTCGACGCCGCGTTCGGCGAGCCGGTTGTAGAGCGCATAGATCGCCGTCTCATTTCCGGGAATGACGCGCGACGAGAAGATCACTGTATCGCCGTCGCTCAAAGCGACATGGCGATGATCACCCGATGCGATGCGCGCCAGCGCCGCGCGCTCCTCGCCCTGACTCCCAGTGCACAGGTAGAGCACGTGTTCGGGCGGCAGATGGCCGGCCTCATCCTCGCTCGCGAATTCGGGCAGCCCGGCAAGAAGCCCGACGCTCTTGGCGGCGTTCGTTACCTTGTGCATGGAGCGCCCAACAAGGCAGACTACGCGCCCACACGCTTGCGCGGCACGGATCGTCGTCTCTAGGCGCGCAACGTTTGAGGCGAACGCGGTCACCGCAACCTTGCCGCGGCATTGCTTCAGCACGTCGATCAGATGTTCGCGCACGTCGCCTTCGGAGCCACTCACGCCTTCGACGAACACGTTCGTCGAGTCGCAGACCATCGCGAGGATGCCCTCTTCGCGCAGCGCTTCGAGCGCAGCGACATCCGTGGTCTCACCAATCAATGGATCGGGATCGATCTTCCAATCGCCGGTGTGCCAGATGAGCCCGAGGGGAGTCCGAATGGCGAGGCCGTTCGGCTCCGGGATCGAATGGGTGAGCGTCACGTACTCGATGTCGAACGGTCCAAGCGAAAACCGGCTCTTCAGCGGCGTCTCGGTGAGCTTCACACGCTCAAGCAGCCCGCGTTCGCGCAGCTTTTCGCGCACGAGCGCCGCCGTAAATGGCGTCGCCCACACGGGCGCTTTGAAGCGTGGCCAGAGCCAGCCAAGCGCACCGATGTGATCCTCATGCGCGTGCGTGAGGATGATGCCAAGAATGTTGTCCTTCTCGCCCTCAAGATACGCAGGATCGGGCACGATCACATCGACGCCCGGCGTGTCCTGATCGCCGCCGAACGTCACGCCGATATCGACGATGATCCATTTGCGATCTTCCGGCGGGCCGTACCCGTAGGCGTTGAGGTTCATCCCAATCTCGCCCGAACCGCCGAGCGGGAGGAACACCAATTCGTCTTGTGCGCCTGGCTTCATATAATTCCGCCGTTCCGGCGAAACACTTCTAAGAGCCCGCGCGAGGTAAGATCCTGATCGAACACTTCAATCGTGGTGGATGCGCCTTCAAAGAGTGACGCGACGCCGCCAGTCGCGATCGCCTTCATCGGTTGGCCGTACTCATCGCGGATGCGCTGGATGAGACCATCGATGAGCTCGATGTAACCCCAGAAAATCCCGCTTTGCATCGCCGTCACCGTTGTCTTGCCGATGACGACGCCTGGGTCGCGAATTTCGACGCGCGGCAGGCGCGCCGCCGCCGTGTGCAACGCCTGCAGCGAGAGATTGATCCCGGGCGCAATGATGCCGCCCTCGAAGCCGCCATCGGCGCCGATGACATCAAACGTCGTCGCCGTGCCGCTATCGATGACGACCGCTGGCCCGCCATAGGCCATGTAGGCGCCAATCGCGTTCACAAGCCGGTCCGCGCCCGCTTCGCGCGGATTAAGCAGCCGGATTTCGATCCCAAGATGCGTGCCCTGCTCGCCGATTACGAGCGGTTCGGCTTCGACGTAGCGCCGGGAGAGATTGCGCAAATTGAACAGCGCTTGTGGCACCACCGTCGAAATCACACACGCGGTGAGGTCGTCGAAGCTAAGCTTCTGCATGGCAAGCAACGTCGCCAGCCACGGGCCGTACTCGTCGGCGGTACGCGTAGCGTCCGTCGTCGATCGCCACGAGCCCCGCCAGATCGTGCCGTCATAGACGGCGAATTTCGTGTTCGTGTTGCCAACGTCGATCGCGAGAAGCATGACGTTACGCCGCCGCCGTGGTGAGCAGAACATCGCCTGCTGCGACCAGCCTTACGCCCGCGCCGGTGTCGAGCTCCAACTCACCGCGCTGGGAGAGGCCCGCGATGCGTCCTTCGACGGTCTCCGCGCCGATAAGAACTTTTGCGGGTCTGCCAAGTCCATGCGCGCGCGAGAGCCAAGCGCGACGCAGCGGCTCGAACCCCTCCGTCGATAGCCGCGCCGCGTACGTCTCGAGCCGTGTCCGAATGAGCGCAAGCAGCGCCTCAGGCGTGGGCGCGATCGCGTCGGGCGGCAGCGCGTCACGCAATGCCGCCGTCTCTTGGTCAATGCCGTCCGGTGAGCCGACGATGTTGACGCCGAACGCGAGTGCAAGCCAGTACGCACCCGGTCTATCGAGCGCACCGCTATCGAGCATCAGTCCCGCTGCCTTCGCGCCATCGAGAAATAGATCGTTCGGCCACTTCAGTGTCGCGCGGCCGGGTCCCACGATCTCATCGAACGCCTCTGAAATCGAAACACCGGCAGCGAACCCAAGGAGTGCGATCTCCGCCGGCGGCGCTTGGACGGCGCCGAGATATGTCGCCATGAGATTGCCGTCTATCGACGCCCAGCTGCGCCCGCGCCGCCCGCGGCCCGCCGTCTGGCGTCGCGCGATCATCCAGACCGGGCCGAGTTCGCCGCGCTCGGCGCGACGGCGCGCCTCCACGATCGTGGAATCGATCTCCTCGAAAATTTCGAGCGGTGCGCTGGGATCGAGCATTGGCCCCTTGAACAAAGGAAAAGAGGGGCGCCGGTCAGAACGAGGTCGCCACCGCACTCTTAGCCCAGGCTTCGAGCGCGCCCAAGGCGATGAGGAGAATTGGGAAGACGAGCGCAACGGCGGCGGACGCGGTGATGACGATCGTCCCACTCGCGGGACCAAGCGGCGCGGCCGCGGGCCGGAACCAGATCGCTGAGACGATGCGCAGGTAGTAGCCGGCCGATACGACGGCAGCGAGGCCCCCAATGATCGCCAGTGGCACGAGCCCAGCGTCGATCGCCGCGATAAACGTCGCGTACTTGCCGAAGAACCCAGCCAGCGGCGGCACGCCCGCGAGCGAGAACATCAAGGCAGTGAAAAGCGCGGCCATCCACGGTTTGCGCGTCGCAAGACCACCGAGATCATCGAGCGTTTCCGCGGGTTGGCCGTCACGCCGCATCGCCAGGATCAACGCGAACACGCCAATCGTCGACGGCAGATAGATCGCCAGGAACAACAGCGCGGCCGAGGCGCCGCCCTCTCCGCCGGCCGTCAACGCCATCAGCGCAAACCCGATGTTGTTGATCGACGAGAACGCCATCAGGCGCTTGAGGTTTGTCTGCACGAGCGCCGCCACGGCGCCCCACACCATCGAGATCGCTGCGAGCGCGGCGACGACCTGTTGCCACTGCGCGATGAGCGGCGCGAACGGCTCAGAGAGCAGCCGCGCGGTCAGCACCACGGCGGCCACCTTCGGCGCGGCGGCGAAAAACGCGGTCACCGGCGTCGGCGCGCCTTCGTAGACGTCGGGCGTCCACATGTGGAACGGAGCAGCCGACATTTTGAAACCGAGCGCGCAGAGGATCAGCACGATCCCGAAGAGCAGCCCGACTCCGCCTTGGGGCGCGGCTTCCGCGATCACGTCGAACCGAACTGAGCCCGTGAAGCCGTAGACGTACGACGCGCCGAACAGCAGCAGCCCCGAGGAGATCGCACCGAGCACGAAATACTTGAGCCCGGCTTCCGACGAGCGCGCATCATCGCGCCGCCACGCGGCTAGAACGTAGGCCGCAAGCGATTGCAGCTCGACGCCGACATAGAGCGTGATGAGATCGCGCGCCGAGACCATGACGAACATGCCGAGCGTCGCTAGAACGACCAGAACCGGAAACTCAAATCTGCGCTCGCCGGTGCGCGCAAAGTGATCGGCGCCGAGCAGTAACGTCGCCGCCGCCGAGAACGCGATCAGCGCCTTCGCGAAGGCCGAGAAGCCATCGATGACTAGCGCGCCACCGAACAGCACTTGCGGCACGGCCGGGTCGAACACGATGCCGAACACGCCCGCGGCGATCAGCGCGATCGCGCCGAGCACCGAGAGCGGGCCGGCTGAACGATCACCCGCCCAAGCGCCCGCGACGGCCGCGAGCATCGCGAACGCGGCGAGGATCAGCTCGCCCTGCACCCAAGGCAGATCGGCGGCAAAACTCGTCACGGCGCGGTCCTCGCGAAAGCGTTCACGACGGTCTCAGCCGACGCATTGGTGAAATCGAGCACCATGGAGGGCGCGAGGCCCATGACCAGCGTCGCGATCACTAGCGGCACGAAGATGATCCATTCGCGTGCGTCGAGGTCGGTGATGTCCGCCAGCTTCGGGTTCACGATCGGCCCCATCGCCACCTTGCGATAAAGCGTCAACGCGTAGACAGCCGAGAAAATCACGCCGCTGGCCGCCGCCGCCGCGATCCACGCGTTCACCTGGAACGCGCCCATCATCGTCAGAATTTCGCCTGGGAATCCGCTTGTGCCAGGCAGGCCAACGTTGCCCATCGTGAAGAGCATGAAGATCGCCGCGTAGACGGGCATCCGATTCACGAGCCCGCCGTAGAACGCGATCTCGCGCGTGTGCATCCGGTCGTAGATCACACCGACGCACAAGAAGAGCGCGCCGGAAATCACGCCGTGCGAGAGCATCTGGTAGATCGCGCCCTGCACGCCCTGCATCGTGCCGGTGAAGATTCCCATCGTAACAAAGCCCATGTGGGCGACGGAGGAGTACGCGATCAGCTTCTTCACGTCCGTCTGGCGGAACGCGACGAGCGATGCGTACACAATGGCGATCGCCGAAAGCACGAACACCATCGGCTGGAAGAGCGCGCTCGCGTCCGGGAACATCGGCAGCGA
>CAZXNY010000037.1:0-12914 GCA_964642205.1 uncultured Caulobacteraceae bacterium | reverse complement strand
CAAGCGCGCGCAGCCGGTTCACGTTCTGTTGGAATTGCGTTTGCCCGAGCGCGTCGGGGTTATCGAAAATCTCGTACCCAACCGAGCCGCGGGAGGGCAGGCCGGCCTCGGAGAGCATGAGCCGCGCCGAGAGCACCTCGCTCCGGGGCACGTAGATCGAAGAGCCGTCGCCCCGCAGCTCATACTCTATATTGGCGGCTTCGAGCTGCTGGCTGATCTCGCCCGCTTCGCGCATGTCGACGCCTGCGAACAGAAGCGCCTTTTCTTCACCGCCCATGCGGAAGACGAGCGCGAACAAAGCTGCGCCGACGAGGGCCGTCACGCCGAGCGCGGCGAACAGCCGTGTCGGCCCCGCTCTCAGCAGAAAGTTCGTCAAAGCGTTCACGTGGCGCGCGTCCCCGCCGGCGGTGGGCAAATTCCGCCGGTCGGCAGAAAATTCCGGGTTCCGGTGAAGCAAGCGTAAACAACGCAGCAGCCCCGCCGCGGAAGCGACGGGGCTGCTTGAGAAAATCAGGGGAGAACGCGCGCCTTCAGCGCGCGTGCTTAGGCTTCCGCAGGGGCGCGATAGTGCTGGAGCCGCGTCGTGCGGAGGCCCTGAAGGCCGTGCCGCTCGATCGCCTTGCGCCAGCTATCGAATTCTTCTTCCGACAGCCCATAGCGCGCGCACGCGTCTTCAAGCGTCAGAAGGCCGCCGCGAACTGCCGCGACAACTTCCGCCTTGCGGCGAATGACCCAGCGCGTCGTCCCCGACGGCGGAAGATCATCGAGGGTAAGCGGATTTCCATCCGGACCCATCACCACACCATCATACCGGCGTTGCTTCTGCATAGCGCCATTACTCCTCGGTCTTGGCGTTGTTCTACACCAAGGCCCTGAAGAATCAGCTAAAGGCAGAAGTTAAAACAACGTTGCCTTCGTCTCACTTTGATACAATGGCGCGTATTACCAGATCGTTTCTAAAGCGCAGCGCGATTGGCTTTGGCGCGAAACGAAAGGCGCGCACCGGTTTCCCGATGCGCGCCTACATAGAGAGCGAAAAATGTGAGCGAGCGCTTAGCGCTTGATGCGCAGCAGCTCCTCCAGCATTTCGTCCGCCGTCGTGATGATGCGTGACGAAGCCGAGTAGGCGCGCTGCGTGGTGATGAGGTTCGTGAACTCCGCCGCGAGATCGACGTTGGAGGCCTCGAGCGCGCCCGATTGAATACGGCCCGCGCCGCCAGCGTTCGCTGCGTTGATATTGTAGAGCCCCGATGCCAGCGTCGTTTGGAACGAGCCGCCCGCCGCGGCCTGCAGGCCGTTCGGGTTGAGGAACGTCGCGAGCGGCACCTGATACAGAGCTCGTGAGCGGCCGTTCGAGAACTGCGCGGTGAGGAAACCGTCGCCCTCCAGCGAGAGGCCGACCAGGTCGCCCGGCGGCACGCCGTCCGCCGTCACCGACGTGACGCCGAATGAGTTGGCGAACTGCTTCATGCCGTCCGTGAGATTGAGTTCGATCGGCTGCGCCGCCGCGCCCGTTGAGGCTGCCCAGTTGATGTTGAATGTGCCGTCGATGTCCGGGATGGCCGATGCGTTGCCGGTAACGGTGTTGACCGTGCCGTCCGAGTTGAAGCTGATCGTGCCCGCAGCGAGCACGCCGCCCGAGCCCGCGCCGCCGGTGACGTTCGTGTTCGGGCGCGCATAGGCTTCCACGCGCCACGTGTTCGGCGAAACCTTCAGAAAGCCGAACGCGATCGTCCGCGGCGCGCCCAAACTATCGAACACTTCGAGCGAGCTTTCGAAGTGCGGCGTGATCGTGCCGGTTGCGAGATCGCCCGGATTGTAGGCGCCCTGCGTCAGCGGATCGTAGTCTGCCTGGCCCGAATTGAGGTTCGCGTTGATGCCGACATTGCGCGTCGGCTCGGCAAGGCCGCCGACGCCGGAGATGTTCACCGGTTCGATCGCGGAGAGGGACGTCGGGCTCGTCACGACCGTGCCGTTCGACGCCACCGGCCACGCCTGCAGATAAAAGCCCTGCGCGTTGACCATGTTGCCGGCTGCGTCGATCGTGAACGAGCCAGCGCGCGTGAACAGCACGTTGCCGCCGTCCGTGAGTTGGCCGGCGTTCTGCGAGACGATGAAGAACCCATCGCCCGACACCGCGAAGTCTGTGGTCGAACGCGATTGTTCGAGTGAACCTTGCAGCGTGACGTTCGCGCGCGTTTTCGGCAGCACGCCGCCCGCGTTATATGTCGTGTTCGAGTTCTGCGCGTTCACGAGCGCGCTGAAATCGACCGAGCCACGCTTGTAGCCGACCGTGTTCACGTTCGCGATGTTGTCGGAGATGATCGCCATCGCGCTCGAATTGGCGGACAGCCCGGAAACGCCCGCACGTAGCGCGGTGTAGATACTCATGACGCAAGTCTCCTTCGTCAGCCGCGCGCACGCGGCTTCGCAGATATGTTCGTTCCTGACGGAAGCGCTTCTGCGCGAAGGGTCCGCTCACTTCTGGAGCGGACGAAATCCTATCTAGTCATCCAATATCGCACGGATGGTTGAGAGTTCGTGCGTGCCCGATGCCGTGAGCACCATTGGGTTGGAAGAGGCGAGGTCGATCCCGATGATCGGTTCGCGTGTTGAGATGCCGGCGGTGATCGCTTCGTCGTTGTGATCGCGCGCGGTGACGACCAGCTGATAAACGCCATCGGCTTGCGCGACGCCTGCGGTGTTGCGGCCTTCCCAAACAAACAGATGCGAGCCGCTGCTCGTGTCGCCGTTGGCGCGGAACACAGTCCGCCCGCTGGCGTCGCGCACCTCAAGCGTCACGCGTTGTGCGTCCTCCGGCAGCGAATAGCTCCACTTTGCGGCTTCGTTCGAGAGGAACGTCTTGTCACTGCCGATAATCGCGTCCTTGCCGAGATAGGAGAGGGCCGTTCCCGCCGCAGCGGCGCGGCTCTGGTTGAGCATCTCTTCGAGCTGCTCGTTGGTGGCGATCTGCTGCTCGACTTGGCTGAACTGCACCAATTGCTGCGTGAATTGGTTCGAATCCATCGGCGACAACGGATCCTGGTTCTGCAGCTGCGCCGTAAGCAGCGTCAGGAACGTGTCGAAATTGTCCGCGAGCGAGGCGCGCGAGAGCGCGTTGTTGCTCTGCGGCTGCGTTGCTGTGACGGCGTCGACCATCTTCTATCGCCTCACGCTACGAGGTCGACGCGAACGCCGCGCCAGCTTTCAAGTCCAAACGGCCGCGCCGCCACGATCGGGGCGGGGGCCGCTTCTTCTTCCGCCGCCAGGCCGGGCGCGCCGCTGCTGCGGGCGTCGGCTGCGGCCTCATATTGAGACTGGCGCTGCGAGAGATCGAACGACAGTCCGTTCTCGGAGAGCTCGAGCCCGGCCGATTGCAGCGCTTGCGCGATGTCACGCGCGCCGCGCGCCAGCTCGCTCAGCGCTTGCGGCGTTTCCGCTGCGACCACGGCCGTCACCTTGTTGTCGCGCCCAACTTCCAGCCGCACATCGACGCGCCCGAGTTCCGCCGGATCGAGCCGCAGCTCGAACTGCGTCGTGCCGCCATTGAACTTGCGCACGATCTCGCGCGTGACCTGATGCGAAACAGGCGCGGTGCGCGCAGCGTCGGGCGGCGTCGCTTCCGTAATCGCGTGACGTTGCTCGACTTGCGCTGGCGGTGGCGCGCTCTGTTGCGGCGCGGCTTGCTGAACCGGCGCGGTCTCGCTGGGCTTTGCGGCAGCGGATTCAACACGCGCTTGCGCATTGGCCGCGGGGGGCGCTGGCGGCGCCTCGGCTTTCGGTTGCGGAGCGGCAAAGTCGAGCGCGTCTGCCGGCGCTGTTTTCTCACCAGCCGGCTTTGCGCCGTCGATCGCCTTCGTTTGCGGCGCGGGCGCTGAGTCCTTCGCTTGCGGCGCCGTCATCGGGACAGGCGTTGTCGCGAGCGTCGCCAATTGCGCGGCAAGTTCCGGTGACGCCGCGGTCGTTTGCTGTGCCGGTTGAGGTTGCGCGGCGGCCGTTTGCGTCACGTCCGCCGGTGCAGGCGCGTCGCCTTGCTGCGCGTTCGCCTTCGGTGCGTCGGGTGTTGACGCTGGCGTGTCTGCGGGCGCGGTCGTCTGCGTTTGCGCCTGATGCGTTGGCGCTTGTTGTGTGTCGTGCGGCTGCACGGCGTGCTGCGGTGCGCTTTGCGTGACGGGTTGTTGCCCTGCGCTCGCCTCGACCGGGGCAGGAGCCGCCGGCGCAGCCGGCGCTGGCGCCGAGATGTCGATGGGCGCGCCGGCGGTCGGCGGTGCGGCGTCGCTTGGCGCAGGCGCAGGATCGGCGGACGCGACGAGTTGAACCGTCAGCGCGGGCGCCATCTGTGGCGCTTGCGGCGCGACGGCGGGGGCCGGCGTGGCGACCGCGTCTTGCGCGGGCGTATCGTCGGCTTGCTTTGGTTGCGCGTCCGCGCGGTCAGGCTCTGCCGTCTGTGCGGCCACATGATCGTCGAAGCTCGGCGCGCCGTCGGCCGGCGTCGATGGCGCGCGCGCGGGCGCGATCGCCATCAACGGATCGACCGCCGCTTCGAAATTCACGTCCATATCGCCCCCGCAAATGCGTGGAGGGCACGCCAGCAAGCTCTGGGCCAAGCCGGTAACCATAAGAAAAATGTTCTAAAACAAGCAAGTAACCTTGCGATGCTCGTCGCGCGCCCGGCAATTCCGCCCTGGCGGCGGCAGCTTTTGCCCGGCCGAAACGACCCTGCCGCCGCCCAACGCCGTGTTGGCCCCGAGCTTGCGAACATGGTTGACGTCAGCTTCGGAGCGCAACGCGCGCCGAGGGCGGGCGCATGGAGAAAATGGTGCTCTATCAACAGGATAGACAAGCGCGGCCGCGTCTTCCGGTGATGCGTGGGGCCGAAACGACCCGGCATATACTGCCGGGCGCCCGGCGCCTTCTGCCGGAGCATCGCCTATGTCGATAAGCGCGATGATGCAAACCGGCCTGTCGGCGCTCCAAGCCGCCCAGGCCGGGCTCAAGGTGGCCTCGCAGAATATCGCGAACGCCAACACGCTCGGCTACGTCCGCACCGAGATCTCTTACGCGCCGCTGACCAACCTTGGCGGCGGCGCCGGCGTCGAGGTCGCGTCGATCCGCCGGGCGGCGGATAAGTTTCTCGCCACCGCCGCCTACATCGCTGAGGCCAACGGCGGGGGCGCAGCAGCGCGAGCAGATCTTCTCGCCCGCGCACAGAGCTATTTCGGCGACCCCACCAATTCGTCCTCGATGTTCGCGTCGATCGATCAGGTCTGGGCCTCGCTCACCGATCTGCAGGTCGATCCCTCTTCCGCTCTTGCTCGCGACAAAGCGGTCGGCGCGCTTGAGACAGCGCTCGCGGTGATCGGGCAGACCGGCGGACAATTGCAGGCGCTGATCAGCGAGGCGGACGAGCGCGTCGGCGACGCGGTGGCGCAAGCGCAGGCTTATCTCAATCGCATTTCCGATCTCAATGAAGAGATCCGCCTCACGCAACGTGCAGGCGCCGATCCGAGCGCGGTTGAGAACACGCAGGCTGCGGTCATCGATCAGCTGGCGAGACTCTTGGACATTCGCGTCGAAGCGCGCAGCGAAGGCGGCGTGATGGTACGCACCAGCGGCGGCGCGCTGCTCGTCGGCGCCAAAGCCGCTGACATCAGCTACACGCCCAACAGCGGCGCGTTCGCCTCGCACGGCGTGATCGTGTTCAATCCCGAACTCGGCACGCAGTCAAACCTTGAACCCTATATTCAAGGCGGCGAGATCGCGGGTCTCATCAAAGCGCGCGATAGCGATCTGCCTGAACTCGCGGCCGCCCTTGGCGGGTTTGCGGGCGCGCTCGCGGATCGCCTCAATGCCGTGCACAATGAAAATTCCTCGACGCCAGCCGTCGACGAACTCGTTGGGCGGCAGACCGGACTGCTTGCGACGGACAGCCTCAATTTCTCAGGCCAAGCGATCATCGGCGTCGTCAATGCGAACGGCGAACTGACCCAGCGCCTCACGATTAACTTCGGCGCGCAAACAATAACGAGCGAAGCGCCTCCAGGCGTCACGCCGTTCGGCGGAACATCGATCGGCGCGTTCGTCACGGCGCTCGACGGCGTGCTCGGCGCTTCGACACCTGCGGGCAATGCGAGCTTCATCAATGGCGTGCTCACGCTCGATGCGCCGGGCGGCGGCCTCGTCGTGCAGCAGCACCCGACGGCGCCAAGCGATCGCTCCGGGCGCGGTTTCTCGCACTTTTTCGGGCTCAACGATCTCGTCTCACGCCCAACGCCGCTCTTCTTCGAAGCAGGCGTCTCCGCGGGTGATGTTCACGGGCTCGCCGCCAATGGCCAGATGTCGTTTCAGGTGAAAGACGCCCTCGGCCGCATCGCCGCGACGCGCACCGTCTCGATCACGGGCGGCCTCGCCGCCGGCGGCTCGACAATGCAGAACGTGATCGACGCGCTAAACGCGCCGGGCACGGGCATTGGCGAGTTCGCGACGTTCTCGCTCGATCCCAACGGCCGCGTGGTGATGGCGCCGCGCAGCGGCTTTCAAACCGAGATCACGCAGGATTCGACGCAACGGACCGGCACCGGCGTTTCCTTCACCGCGCTGTTCGGGCTGACGGAAAAAGCGACGGCCGGACGGGCCGTGGAGCTTGGCGTTGCAGCGCCCGTCTCCTCCGATCCGGGCCGTCTCGCGGTCGGCCGTCCGAACCTCGCCGCCGCGCTCAACGCGCGGATCGTCGAAGAGGGCGATGCGCGGGGCGCCGCCGCGCTCGCCGGCGCGCGCGACACCGTGCACGACTTTCCATCCGCCGGCGCGCTCACCGCGCAATCGACATCGATTGGCCTCTACGCGTCGCGTCTGGGCGGCGCGGCTGGGCGCGTCGCCAGCGAAGCGGCGCAACAATCGCGCGGCGCTTCCGCCGTCGCCGCGGCCGCAACCGACCGGCGCGCGCAAGTTGAAAGCGTCACAGTGGACGAAGAATTGCTGCGGATGACGACGTTCCAGAACTCATACGCCGCCGCCGCGCGCGTCATTCAAGCGGCAAACGACATGTTCAACATCCTCTTCCAGATCGGCGCGCGCGCATGACGAACACGCTTCTCACGCTCCGCTTCAACACCCAGGCGCAGCTCGACATCAGCCGCATCACGCGCGAACTCACCGATCTGCAGCGCCAGGTCGCGACAGGCTACAAGTCGAACGAAATCGCCGGCTATGGCGTGGGCGCCAGCCGGCTGCTGAACGCGCGCGGGCTCGTCGAGATCGCTGAGTCCCGCGCAAATTCCGCGCTGCAGCTTGAGAGCCGCTTCGGTGTTCAAGCCTCGGCGCTCGGCCAAGCCGCGGGCTCGGCGTTCAATCTCGCGCAAGCAATTCGCGACGCCATTAGCGGCGACGATGTCAACGCCCTCTCAACTGAGCTGACGGTCTCGTTCTCAAGTGCGCTTTCGGCGTTCAACGAAACCTGGAACGGCCAGCCTCTGTTCGCGGGCGAACGTCTCACCGGCTCACCCGTGAAAATTACATCGATCGCCGAGTTGATGGCCGCGACCGGCCCGCAGGACATCTACAACGAGGCCGAGCGCGAACAGATCATCGATCTGGGCCCCGGCGCGCGGCTCGCGATGGCGGAGAAGGCGTCCGAACTTTCGACCGATCTGTTCGATCAGTTCAAAGCGCTGCAGACCATGGTCAACACCTGGGGTGGCACGCTCCCTGAATCGCTCTCGGCGACTGAACGGCAGGACCTTCAGCAGATCGCGCAAAACCTCGATCGCGCGAGAGACAAGCTCACCGGCGCGGAGGGCCGTGCGGGCCAGCTTGAGCGGCGCATCACAGAGGAGCGCACCCGGCTCACCGCGCGGTCGACGCTTCTTCAAAAAGAGGTCGGCGATATGTCGGGCGCCGACATCGGCGAGCTGACCATCCAGATCAACACGCTGCTCGTGCAGTACGAGGCGACGGCCAAGACTTTCGCCGACATCTCGGACCTGTCGCTGGTGGATTACTTGCGCTAGACCGTTTCGCGAAAAGTGTTGCGCGGTTTTTGGTCAGGAAACGGTCAATTTTGAAGGTAGACCCGATTTACCCGTTTGCGAGCAAACGGGATCGGGTCTACAGCGCCGCTATTCGCCCCGGGCCTTGAACCCGGGGGGAGGAGCAGACATGACCACCGCACCGGCCGCGCCCACCGCGCGCGGCGCTCTCAATTCCCCCAGCCTCAATTCTTTGGGTTTCGCCAAGCCGCCATCGCAAACGCGCGTGGTGGCGGCAATGTCGGGCGGCGTGGATTCCTCCGTCGTTGCAGCGATGCTCGCGCGCGAGGGCTACGATGTCATCGGCGTCACGCTGCAGCTCTACGACCATGGCGCGGCGGTGAATAAGCCCGGCGCGTGCTGCGCGGGGCAAGACATTCACGATGCGCGCCGTGTCGCCGACGGACTCGGCATTCCGCATTACGTGCTCGATTACGAAAGTCGGTTTCGTGAAAAAGTGATCGAGGATTTCGCCGATACATATCTTGCCGGCTTCACGCCGATCCCGTGCGTGCGGTGCAATCAAACGGTGAAGTTTGCGGACCTGATGAAGCTCGCGAAGGATCTCGGCGCCGATTGTTTGGCGACGGGACACTATGTGCGCCGTGTCGAAGGCGCCGATGGCGGTGAGCTGCATCGCGCCGCCGATCCGGGCCGCGATCAATCCTACTTCCTGTTCGCGACGACTCGCGCGCAGCTCGGCTTTCTGCGCTTTCCGCTCGGCGGCATGGAAAAGCCGGCCGTTCGCGCGCTCGCGGAAGAGTTCGGCCTCAACGTTGCGGCCAAGCCCGATAGCCAAGACATCTGCTTTGTGCCGAGCGGGAAATATCAAGCCGTCGTCGAAAAGCTGCGCCCCGGCGCGCTCGATCCGGGCGAAATCGTGCATGTCGATGGCACGGTGCTTGGCAAACATGATGGGGTGATCAATTTCACGGTTGGCCAACGGCGCGGGCTTGGCGTTGCTGCCGGCGCGCCGCTCTTCGTCGTGAAGCTCGATGCGCCGAACAAGCGCGTCATCGTCGGTCCGCGCGAAGCGCTCGCCGTGTCGCGCATCACGCTCTCGGATGTGAACTGGATCGGCGAAGCGGTCGCGAGCGAAGACGCGCTCGACGGGCGCGAAATTCTCGTGCGCGTGCGCTCCACGCGGCCGCCCGTGCCGGCGCGGCTCTCGGTGGGCGTGGGCTGGGCGGTTGTGCTCGAGGCGGCAGAAGAGGGTGTCGCGCCGGGCCAGGCGGCGGTGTTTTACGATCCGGGCTCCTCGCGCGTGCTCGGCGGCGGCTGGATCGCGGCCACGCAGGGCGCCTGAGCGAGCCGGGTTGCGGCCCGCGCCGCTCCCCGCTTCAATAGAAAACACGGTATGGGGGCGGCATGCAGGAACTAAGCGCCGAGGAAGTTGAGACGCGGGCGCGCGAAATCGTGTCGCGCTATGGCCGCCCGCGCCGCCGCGAGCGTCTGCGCGTCGCCGAGGGGTTGCGTGATGTTGAGCAGCACGCCGTGCGCATCGCGGATGGCGATGTCGCGGCGTGGCGCGTGGGCGAAGGGCCGGCCGTGCTGCTCGTCCACGGCTGGGAAGACGATAACTCGCTGTGGCAGCCGATGATTGCTGCGCTGCGCGCGCACGGGCGCGCTGTTGTCGCGTTCGATCTGCCTGCGCATGGCTTGTCGCAAGCGAACACGCCCGGCGTGCCAAACGCGGCGGTCGCTGTGCGCGCGGTCGCCGATGCGCTCGGGCCGATCGAGGCGATCGTTGCGCATTCCATGGGCGTTTCCGCCTCGCTCGATGCGATGGACAAGGGCCTCGATGTGCATACGGCAGTGCTGATTGCGCCGCCTTTGCCGACGCGCCCTGAACTCGTGCGCCGCCGCCGCTCGTGGTCGCGTCCCGATATGCCCGCGGCGCTGGCCAAGCGCGTGCAGGCGCTGATGGATGAGCGCAACAAAAATACGCCCAGCCACTTCCACTTCGATCCCGAAGATGTTGCGACGCGCATGGGCGCACGTGCGCTCTTCGTCCATTGCAAGGACGATGAGATGTGGCCGCCGGAATCCTCCAAGCACATCGCAAGCAAGTGGGACGGCGCGCAGCTGCATCTGACGACCGGCCTTGGCCATCGCCCGATCGCGAAGGATTCCGAAGTCATCGCCCGCATCATCGATTTTCTGGACACGAAATGAGCGACGATCTCGAAGCACAAGCCGAAGCTCTGCTGCTGCGCATGACGCGCGCACGCCGCCGCGCCAAACCGCGTACGGCCGAAGCCTTCTACGATGCCGAGGACAAGGTCGTTGAGACGTCATTCGGCAACGTGCAGGCGTGGCGCCTTGGCGAAGGACCCGCGGTGTTGCTCGTGCACGGCTGGGAAGACGATCACGCGCTGTGGGGGCCGCTGATCGATCAATACGCGCAGATTGGCCGCGCCGTCGTCGCGTTCGATCTGCCAGGGCACGGCTATTCGGAAGCGGAGGAAGCCACGTTCCATAGCGCGAGCGAAGCCGTGCTCGCGGTGGCAGAGGCGCTTGGGCCGGTCGATTCCTTGGTCGCGCACTCGTTCGGGTGCCCATCGAGTCTGAAGGCGTTGACGGAAGGGCTCGGCGTTTCGCGCGCGGTGCTGATCTCCTCGCCGTTGCCAAGCCCGCAAGGGCGCAGGCGCTTTGCCGAGCTAGGCGAGTTGCAGCCCGAAGTGTTTGCGCGCGCCGCTGAACTCTACGAGCAACGCAATGGGCGCCCGTTCAGCGGCGGCTTCGACATGGAGGAGGCTGCGAAGGCGCAGACCATCCCGTTGCTGCTGATCCACTCGATGGACGATGAGCAGTGCCCGGCTGAAAACTCCAACGTGCTCGCCGATGCGTGGCCGGGCGCGGAATTGATGATGACGGATGGCCTTGGCCATCGCCTGATCGCGCAGGATCAGGACATCATGGACCGCATCATCGACTTTACCGAGAGCTAAGCGCGCAGCGCCGCTGTCTGCGCCACGAGCAATTCCATCGCTTCGGGCGAGATTGCCTTCGCGGCGTCTTCCTGCGCTTGCGTCCAGGCGCGCGCCGCTTCGCGCGTTCGCTGTTTGCCATCGGCGGTGAGCCGCACGCGGCGGACGCGCAGATTGTCCGGATCGGCGAACGTCTCGATTAGGCCCGCATCGATCAGCGGGCGCAGCGTGCGCGAGAGCGTCGAAGGATCGAGTTCAAGACGCTTGGCGAGATGCGAGATCGAGGCGTTGCGCTCGCTTCCAATAGTGCCGAGGAGGCCGAATTGCGGAAGGTTCACCCCGTGCGGCGCGAGGCGCGCTTCGTAGAATTCCGTCATGCGCCGCGCGACCAGGCGGGCGCGGAAACAGAGGCAATCCTCGACCGAGGCGGCTTTGGGACGGGGCGGGGCGTCGCTCATGAACTGGCCAGCTGGCTTGACGGGGCGCGTGCGCGCGATTAGCTGTATGTACAACACTTGTATGTACATGAAAAGGCAGCCGATGACCGCCCTCGCCGTAGCGCCGCTCGATCCGATGTCGCTTACCGGGCTTGAGGCCATGCGCGCGCTCATTGATGGCCGCCTGCCGCCGCCCTCCATCACCCAGACTCTCGGCTTCACGCTTACGCACGTCGAAGAGGGCGTCGCGGTGTTCGAAGGGCAAACGAGTGACCGGATACTCAATCCGCTCGGCATGGTGCACGGCGGCTGGGCGCTGACGTTGCTCGACTCCTGTACGGGCTGCGCCGCGCATACCTTGCTGCCTGCGGGCGTCGGTTATACGACCATCGAGACCAAGGGAAATTTCACGCGCGCGATCCAAGCCAACACCGGGCTTGTGCGCGCCGAGGGCCGCGTCGTTGCGCATGGGCGCACGATCATCACCGCCGAAGGCCGCATCACCGATGCGAACGGCAAATTGCTCGCGCACGGCACATCGACGTTGATGGTGCTGCGCAAATGAGAGGATGTTGAGATGAACGATGTCGTGATTGTCGGCATGGCCCGGACGCCAATGGGCGGATTGCTCGGCGATCTCGCCGCGTTCAAGGCGCATGAGCTTGGCTCGGTCGCCATCAAGGCGGCGGTGAAAGAAGCTGGCGTTGCCGACGTCGATCAAGTGCTGATGGGCAATTGCTTGATGGCCGCGCAAGGCCAAGCGCCAGCGCGCCAGGCTGCACTGAACGCCGGCCTCTCGAAAGCGACGCAGGCGACGACGCTTTCGAAAATGTGCGGCTCGGGTCTGCAAGCGGTGGTGCAAGGGCGCCAAGCGCTGCTCGCGGGCGAGGCGGATGTGATCGTTGCCGGCGGCATGGAAAGCATGACGAACGCGCCGTTCCTGCTGCCGCGCTATCGCACCGGCAACAAATACGGCCATGACAAGATCCTCGATCACATGGCCATCGATGGCCTTGAGGATGCGTACGAAGGCCGCGCGATGGGCGTCTACGCCGATCAGGTCGCGAAGGAGTATCAATTCACGCGCGAGATGCAGGATGCGTACGCGCTGGAGACACTGGCGCGCGCGCAGGCAGCGACGAACGAAGGCCGCTTCAAGCGCGAGATCGCGGCGGTCGAGACCAAGGCTGGCCTGATCGCGAAGGACGAGCTGCCCGCGAAGGCGCGTCCCGATAAGATTCCGACGCTGAAACCCGCGTTCAACAAGGATGGCACCGTGACGGCTGCGAACGCCTCCGCGATTTCCGATGGCGCCGCCGCACTCGTGCTGATGCGCGCGGAAGATGCGAAGGCGAAGGGCGCCAAGCCGCTCGCGAAGATCGTCTCGCAAGCCGCGTACGCGCACGAGCCGGCGTATTTCACGACCGCGCCCGTGCCGGCGATCCAGACGGCGCTGAAGCGCGCAGGCTGGAAGACGGAGGACGTCGATCTCTGGGAGATCAACGAAGCGTTCGCCGTCG
>CAZXNY010000036.1:0-12937 GCA_964642205.1 uncultured Caulobacteraceae bacterium | reverse complement strand
GCTATCGCCGCCGCGACATTCTCTCGCCGGTCTATTTCGACAACATCGCGCGCCGCGTCGAAGAAGGCGGCGCGCTGCTGGTTGCGGCTGGGCCGTGGGACGCCTCGGCGGACAGCATCTTCCGTACGCCGATTGCGGCGATCCTGCCTTCGCAACCGACCGGGCGCGTGATCGAAGAGAGTTATCGCCCCGCGCCAACGGCGGCGGGTCAACGCCACCCCGTGATCCGCGGCCTGCCGAACCCGCAGCAATGGGGGCCGTGGACACGCCAAGTCGAAGCGCGGGCGAGTGGTGGTCAGACGCTGCTCTCTGGCGCGGGCGGGCGGCCGCTCCTTGTGCTCGACCGCGCGGGACGCGGGCGCGTCGCGCAATTGTGGAGCGATCAATCGTGGCTCTGGGCGCGCGGCTATGAAGGCGGCGGGCCGTATGGCGAGATGTTTCGCCGTCTCGCGCATTGGCTGATGCAGGAGCCGGAGCTGGAAGACGAACGCCTCGCGCTCGAATCTTCCGCCGATGGCCTAACGGTGGAGCGCGATACGCTTAGCGGCGCACCCGGCGCGGTGACGATCATCTCGCCGAACGGACAAGCAAGCGAGACGACGCTCGTTGAGGCGGCCCCCGGCGTTTACCGGGGATCGTTCGCGACCAACGAGCAAGGTCTGTTCGAAGCGCGCGCGGGCAACCTGCGCGCGTTCGCGGCGCGCGGGCCGCTCAATCCGCGCGAGGCCGCAAACCTTGAAGCAACGGACGATCTGATGCGGCCGATCTCGAACGCGAGCGGCGGCGGCGTCGCGCTCACGGGCGAGCAAGCGCAGCGGCTGCCGCAGATACGCCGCGTCGAAGGCGGCGCGCGCGCGGCGGGCGATGGCTGGATCGGGCTGCGACAAAACCAAGCTTACGTCGTGCGCGCCGCGCAAGCAGAACCGCTTGGGCCTGGTTGGGCGTGGGCGTTCGCGGGATTGTTGCTGCTCTTGTTCAGCTGGCGGCGCGAAGCCTTATAATTTGGGCGCTGTAACCGCGCCATTGGCGGCGTCGAGCCCACCTGGGCGCAAGGCGATCCACATGAAGCGGTTCGGATCGACGGGCGATGGCAGCGTGAGCCGCCCTTCCGGCACGTGCGAAAAACCGATCTGCTGAAAGAACGCGGCGCGGCCGACGCAGATGATGCCGTTGGCGCCAGCGACGCGGCCCGCGTTGACACATGCGCGCACGAGCGCTGCGCCGACACCGCTATGTTGCGCTTGTGGGTCGACAGCGAGCGGGCCGAGAAACAGCAACGTCAAGCCGCCTGCCGCGACCGTGTAGATGCGGCAAAGGCCGATGACCTTGTCATCGTCGAGCGCAACGCGTGAGAGCTGCGGCTCAAACCGCGCTCCGCGCTCGCGCACGCGCTCGCTCGTCTTGGCGAAGCGGCCAGGGCCGAAGGCGCGCGCGAGCACGCCCTCGATGGGCGCGGCGTGCTCTGGACGCTCGGGGACATATACAATTGGCATTGGCGCGGCTGGCTAAGGCGCGCCGGGGCGAAAAGCAATCGCGCGCGTGTAACGCGCTAAGCGGCGGCCGCGACCTTCCCCGCTGGAGCTTCGGCGATCATCCGCACGAGCAGTTCGGTGATCTTCGGCTCGAGGCCCTCGGTGTGACCTTTGTCGATGCGCACGACGTCGGCGATGACTTTGCCGTCGCGTGCATTCGGGTAGATCCACATCTGCGACGTTCCAGGACGCGGCTTGAGGCCCCAGGACTTGTTGGAGCGCCCATCGCGCATCGTGTCGAAGATGAGGCCCGGTTCGGTGTCGATCACATCCGGCTGACGGACACGCGCGGCGGCGCCGTACTTTTCCGCCCAGGGCGATGTTTCCGGCAGCGCGACCATTTCGTGCTCGCCGACAGCGAAGATGAAATGGTGATCGCCTTCGAGCATCGCAGCGCGGCCTGGGCGCGGCGTGTTTGCCGGCGCGGGTTGGTTTGCGTCGGCCGGCAGCGTTGCGCGCACGGGCACGAAAAACTCCGGCGGCCACTCGATCGGACCGATGCGGCCGCCGGAGAGCGAGAGCCAGCCATCGACGCGGTCGATATAGAATTTGTCGGTGAGCAGACGGTTCGACGTCATGCCGCCTTGGCTGTGTCCGACGAGCCAAAACGAACGCACGTTGTACTTGGCCAGCACGTGCTCGACGATGTTCCGGAGATGCACGTCATCAGCCTCACCGACCCAACGGCGCGCGGGCTCCTTGGTCGCCGCCGAGGGCGAGGCGATCACGAGGCGATACTTTTCCTTGTAGAGAAACGCCGGGAAGTAGAGCCGCTGCCACGTGCCGTGCGAGCCGCCGCCGTGAAGGTTGAGCAGGAAGACCACTGGCTCGCCGGGCTTCAGATCGTCCGGCTGCTCGAGGAAATATTTCCGGCCCGTCTTCTCATCGACCGCCACGTTTGGTTCAGCCATCGCGCTCGCTCCCACCTGTTTTTGTATCTGGCCGGCTATTGGTGTTGCCGTTAGGGGAGCATCAAAGCGGGCGCTGGCGAGCCCGGCAAGCTCTTTTCGAAGCGGCGGTATCCCGGTTATCGACAGGCTGAATTGCGCGGGCGGCGCGGCGCGTGCGACAAGCTCACGCTCCCGTGACCGACACTCCCGACAGCCAGCCCGCCTCGACCTCCGCTTTCGCGCTGATCCGTCAGCGCGACTACATGCTGTTCTGGGCCTCGCGCTGGACGGGCGGGATGGCGATGCTGGTGCAGAGCGTCGCGCTCGGCTGGCACATCTATTCCGTCGCGCGGCAGACGATGAGCGTCGCCGAAGCGAGCCTGATGATCGGGATGGTGGGGCTCGCGACCTTCATCCCGGTGCTGATCATGACGCTGCCCGCCGGCGAAGTGGCGGACCGCTACAACCGGCGCAGCGTGCTGCTGATCTGCTTGACGGCGGAGATCGCGACGGCGGGCGCGCTGGTCGCGCTTTCCTTCTACGACATCGCGACGATCCCGATCCTGCTCGGCATGGCGGCGCTGTTCGGGTTGGCGCGCGTGTTCTTCGCGCCGGCGAACACGGCGCTGGGCCCGATGCTGGTGCCGCGTGAGCTGTTGCCGCGCGCGATCGCGTGGAATTCGCTCGCGTGGCAGAGCTCGGCGATCGTGGGGCCTGCCGTCGGCGGGATCATCGTCGCGATCTCGCCGACGCTGGCTTACGGCGTTGCGGCTGGGCTCTACGCGATCGCGGCGCTGTGCATCTTTGCGATCCGCACCAATGCGCAGCCTGTCGTGCAGCCTGGCTCACGCTGGCAGCTCATGGTCGACGGGCTCCGCTACGTGTGGACCAACAAGATCGTGCTCGGCGCGATTTCGCTCGATTTGTTCGCGGTGATCCTCGCGGGCGCAACGGCGCTTTTGCCGGCGTTCGCGCGCGACATTCTGCATGTCGATGCGGAGGGCTTTGGATTATTGCGCGCGGCGCCTGCGGCGGGCGCGACGGCGGTGGCGCTCTATCTCGCGGGTTTCCCGATCAAGAACCACGCCGGCAAGATCATGTTCTTAGGTGTTGCGATCTTCGGCGTCGCGACAATCGTGTTCGGCTATTCGCGGCTGCTTTGGCTTTCGGTTGCGATGCTCGCGCTACTCGGCGGCGCCGACATGCTCTCGGTCTATGTGCGCCAGACGCTGGTGCAGCTCGTCACGCCCGATCCGATGCGCGGGCGTGTTTCGGCGGTGTCGTCGCTGTTCATCGGCGCTTCCAACGAGCTTGGCGAATTCCGCGGCGGCGTGGTGGCGCGCTTCATGGGGCCGATTGCGGCTGTGATCTGGGGCGGCGTCGGCGCCGTTGCCGTGACGGCGATCTGGATCCGGCTTTTCCCATCGCTCTGGAAAGCTGACCGGCTGGAATAGGCGCCAGCTTGAGCACTGCGCGTTGCGGGCCTAAGCCTCTCCCGAACTCATTCAGGGAGACACGCGATGGGCGTTCTGGACGGCAAAGTTGTGCTCGTGACCGGCGGCGGAAACGGCATCGGCAAAGAGATCGCGCTCGCGGCGGCCAAGCAAGGCGCGAAGGTCGTCGTCAACGATCTCGGCGGCAGCGTTTCGGGTAAGGACGATGCGGGTTCGGCCGGGCCGGCGGAAACCGTCGCGGCCGAAATTCGCGCGGGCGGCGGCAAGGCCGTTTCGAACTCCGATAGCGTGACGGACTACGCTGCGTGCGAAGCGATGCGCGAACAGGCGCTGAAGGAATTTGGCGGGCTCCACGCCGTGATCAATCCGGCCGGCATTCTGCGCGACGGCATGTTCCACAAGATGAGCTGGGAAGATTGGAAGAGCGTCATCGACGTTCACCTCCACGGCAGCTTCAACGTCACGCGCGCGACGATCGAGCTGTTCCGCGAGCAGCAGGCGGGCAGCTACGTGCTGTTCACGTCCACCTCAGGTCTGATCGGCAATATCGGCCAAGCCAATTACGCGGCGGCCAAGCTGGGGATCATGGGACTTTCGCGCATCATCGCGATGGAAGGCATCCAGAAGAACGTGCGCTCCAACATCATCGCACCGTTCGCATGGACGCGCATGATCGACACCATCCCAGTGAAGGACGAGGCGAGCGCGCAGCGCGTCGAGCGCATGCGCTCGAAGATGCGCGCCGATCAGGTCGCGCAGCTCGCGGTGGCGCTGTGCAGCGACAGGGCGAAGGAAACGTCCGGCCAGATCTTCGCCGTGCGTGGCAACGAGGTGATCCTGTTCAACCAGCCGCGGCCGGTGAAGGCGCTCGCCTCGCTGGAAGGCTGGACGCCGGAATCACTCCTGGAAGCCGCGCTCCCTGCGATGAAGCCGAACTTCACGGACCTCGGCGCGAGCGCGACCGTTTTCCCGTACGAACCGGTCTAACCACGGAGGCCAGCATGCGCGCCCTCTTCCTCGCCGCCGCGACGTTGCTCGCGGCCTGCACGACCGCAACGCCTGCGCCGGCGCCAACGCCGCTGCCTTCGGGCGAGTGGCGGCTCGTGGACGGGGGCGCGCGGCCGCCGACGATCCAGTTCGCGCGCGAAGGCGAAACCGAGCGCGCGGCGGGCTTTGCCGGCTGCAATCGCTGGTTCGGCACGGTGACGCGCAGCGATGCGGGCGCCGTTTCGCTCTCCGCGATCGGCGCGACGAGGATGGCGTGCATGGAGGGCGACACGATGCAGCGCGAAGCCGCGTTTCTCGAACAGCTCGGCCGTGTGACCTCGGTGCGCGAAGACCGCGGCGCGCTGACGCTTCTGGACGCTTCGGGTGCGGCGCCTCTGACCTTCACACGCTAGCGACCCGGATTGACGCTACGGCCCGACCGGCGGATGATGCCCATACCGATAATTCAAAATGGTATGGGAGACGCGCGATGGGCTTGCTTGATGGCAAAGTGGTGCTGGTCACCGGCGGCGGGCGCGGCATTGGGCGCGATGCGTGCCTGATCGCGGCGCGCGAAGGCGCCAAGGTAATGGTCAACGACCTCGGCGCGGGCCTCAAGGGCGACGACGCGGGCGATGAGAGTCCGGCGCAGGAAGTCGCGCGGCTGATCAAGGAAGGCGGCGGCAAGGCGCTGATCAACTCCGAGAGCGTGACGAACTACGCCGCGTGCGAAGCGATGCGCGATGAGTGCTTGAAGGAATTCGGCGGGCTGCACGCCGTGATCAATCCGGCGGGCATCTTGCGAGACGGCATGTTCCACAAAATGAGCGACGACGATTGGGATTCGGTGATCGACGTGCATTTGAAGGGCACGTTCAACGTGTGCCGCGCGACGATCGAACATTTCCGGGAACAAGATGGTGGCGCTTACGTGCTGTTCTCTTCGACGAGCGGCCTCATCGGCAATATCGGCCAGACAAACTACGGCGCGGCGAAGATGGGCATCGCCGGCCTCTCGCGCATCATCGCGATGGAAAACGCGACGAAAAACATCCGTTCCAACGTGATCGCGCCGGGCGCGTGGACGCGCATGACCGAGAGCGTGCCGATCCGCAACGAAGAACACGCCAAGCGCCGTGAAATGATGCGCCAACAAATGGGCCCAGAAAAACCGGCTGCCCTTGCGGTTGCTCTCGCGTCCGATGCGGCGAAGGAAACCAATGGGCAGATCTTCGGCGCTTCGGGCGACAATATCTCGATTTACTCGCAGCCGCGCCCGATCGAGACGAAGACTAAGGAAGGCGGCTGGGGCGTTGGCGATATCGTCGGCGAACTTCTGCCGGCGCTGACGCCGAAATACACCCCGATGACGCTGCGCCCGCCGAGCAACCCGCAGGACGGCGCACGCAAAGAGAAGGCAGGCTAACCTTCTCCCAGCTGGCCTTCTTAAGGCGCCCTGGCGACAGCCAGCGGGCGTTGTGACAGACTCGGCGCAGGAGGAGCGATGCGCCGAATACCGCAACAGGCGGGCTGCGCCGCTGCGCACGCATGAGCGCGCCGATCGATCTTGCGCACACGCCGGACTTCGCGCTCGGCGGTGCGCGGGTTCGCCCTGCGTTGCGCGCGTTCGTTGGCGCTGATGGCGTCGCGCAAACGCTTGAGCCGCGCGTCATGCAGGTGCTCGTCGCGCTCGCGCAGCGCGGCGGCGATGTGACGACACGCGACGACCTTATCGCCCTGTGCTGGGAGGGCCGCGCCGTCAGCGAAGACGCAATCAACCGGCCAATCGCGCTAGCGCGCAAGCTGGGCGAAACCACCGGCGCCTTCGCGATCGAAACCATTCCGCGTGTCGGCTACCGGCTGATCGCCAGCGGCGCGCCGGTGCAACGCGCAGCGCGCGTGCTGGAAGCGTCGCCGGTGCTGGCGGTGCTCGCATTCGACAACCTCTCCCCCGATCCAGATCTCACGTTCTTCTCAGACGGCGTCTCCGACGAAATCCTCCAAGCAATCTCGCGCGCGGTGAAAACGATTGGGCGCGGCTCGAGCTTTCAGTTTCGCGGCGCGGACAAGGCCGTGAGCAAAGTCGCCGGCGAGCTCGGCGCGACGCACGTACTCGATGGATCGGTGCGCCGCGCGGGCGGAAACGTGCGCGTCAATGCGCAATTGATCGAAGCCGCTGGGCAAACCGTGATTTGGCGCGCGCAATATGAGCGGCCCGCGGGCGACCTCTTGGCCGTGCAAGACGAAATCGCCACCACGGTCGCCGCGGCGCTCAATGTGCGGCTCGCGCCCGCTCCGCCTGCAGGCGCGATCGATCCGGTGACCTACGAGGCGCTCCTGCGCTCCAAGGAAACACCCCTATCCGCCGCCGATTATCGCGCACAGATCGAAGCAATCGACGCGGTGACGCGGGCAGCGCCGGACTTTGGCCCGGCGTGGGTGGAGGCGTTCCGTGTGCGCGCCTTGAGCCGGCGCAACATTCAGATCGACGAAGCGGAATCGCAGCGCCTTTACGATGAGATGCAGGTGATTGCCGCACGCGCGACCGCCGTCCTCGGCCCGGACAACAGTGCGCTGATCGCGACGCTCGTGAATTGGCGGCCATGGGCGGGCGCCTGGACTGAGTGCGAAACGCAGCTGCGGCGCGCGATCTCCGGGGCGCCGCACACTTATTCGCCGCAAGCGACTCTTGCTTCGTTCTTCCTGCATACCGGGCGCCAATCCGAAGCCGTGGCGCTGCTGCGCAGCATCCGCGAGGTCAATGCGCTCGATTACTGGTCGGCCTCGCTGCTTGCTGGCGCGCTCGGTGCGCTTGGCCTGCACGACGAGGAGTTTCAGCTCTACGAGACGACAGCGCGCCAATGGCCCGGCGCGGCTGTGATCTGGCGCAACATGATCACCTCAGCCGCGTATGAGGGCCGCTTCGATATTGTCGATCGCTGGCTGACGCCGGCGAACATCGCGCGTTTCGCCGCTGCGCACCCGAACGACTTGCGCGCTGTGCAAGCGACCGTCACTTTCTGCCGCGATCCAAACGAAGCCGAGTGCGACGCGCTCCTTGCCCGCCTGCGCGCCCGCTTCGAGAGCACGGGGCGCGTGCGGCTGATGAATGCGTGCAATGCGGCGCGGTTCTGTGACGTGAGCGCGGTGCACGACATCGCCGCGCAGGCGGACTTCTCGCACATCCCCGATCCGCTGAAGGGCTACGAGGCGGGGGACTATGGCGCGCAGATCTTGTTCCAGTCATCGTCCGCCCGCTTCCGCAGCGACCCGCGCTTCGTGGCGCTCTGCGCGCGGATCGGGCTTGTCACCCATTGGCGCGAAACCGGCCGCTGGCCAGATTGCGCGTTCACCACACCCTACGACTTCAAGGCCGAGTGCGCGCGCCACGCCGATACGCCGCTCGGTTAGGCGGCAATTGCCTGGAGACCAGCGTTCTTCCGAGGTCAGGCGCTGAAAAAATCCCCCGCGACGCTGCGGCGCATGTCGCGGCGCGATCCGGGGAATGGTCCCGAAGGACAAGGTTTTCGGCAGACCTCGGATGGTTGCTTTCCGCGTCAGTCCTTTGCCGGTGCAGAACGCATCGCATCGGCAATAAACACAGATCGCCACACCCGCGCGCCAACACATGGTGTAAACGCGGAATTGTCTAGATTTTCTTTGTGCATCCTACGGATTTACCGCAACGGAAGCGTGATTTTTGCGGATGCGACAAAGGTTATCCTAGCATTCTCCAACCAGAGAACGTGGGTCTATGCTGCGTTCATCTGTATGCCTGTTTTCGTTTAACTCCTTGTTAGCGCTCCCGGCCGTTGATCTTCCGGCATAGCCCGTTCGGACGGGCGACGGAGCGCGCGCGTGGACTCGCTTGCCAATGTGCAAGTCCTGATCGTGGACGATAACCGCCAGATGCGGTTCCTCGTCCGTACGATCTTGCGCGCGGCGGGCATGTACCGCGTGGCCGAGGCGGACTCCGCGCAAGAAGCGCTCGATCTGATGAACCGCTTCACCGTCGATCTCGTGATCGCCGACTGGCACATGTCGCCCACCGACGGCATCGCGCTGACCCGCCGCATCCGCACGGGCCACGAGGCGCCGAACCGCGAAGTGCCAATCGTTATGCTCACGGCGCATACGGAGCTGGCGCGCGTGGCCGCGGCGCGCGATTCCGGCATTCATGGCCTAGTGCGCAAGCCGATCAGCACACAGCTCCTGCTCAACCGCGTCTCCGCGGCGCTGACAGATCAGCGGCCATTCGTGACATCACCGACATTCTACGGACCCGACCGCCGCCGCTCCGCCGGGCGCGACTACGGCGGCCCCTTCAGGCGCGCGAGCGACCGCGAGGTCGATTTCATGGTGGACGATACGCCGGCCCAAAGGGCTGCTGCGCGCTGAGCCTTCGGCTTGCCGATGGATGCGCGCGCGGCCAAAGCTCCCGCGACGCCCAACAACAATCGAAGAGCCGCTCGATGACCCGCCTCCTTCCCCTTCTCGCCGCCGCGTGCCTGCTTTCCTCGTGCCTTGCGGGCGCGGCCATTGGCGGGGCTGTAGGTGCGGCCGCGGGCGCTGTCGTCGGCGCCGGCGGCGCGGTCGTGGGCGCGGGCGTCGATGTCGTGACGCCCGATGATGACGACGACGAGGACTAGGCGCAGCACGGAACAGCATTGTGAGTGGGCGGCATGAGGCTTTCGCGCGATAGTCTCCCCAACACTTGGGAGACACGCCCATGCGCACAGCCCTTCTTGCCGCCGCAGCTCTCGGCCTTCTCGCCACCCCTGCCCTCGCCGATCCGGTCGTGATCGCGCCTGCTTCGTTTTCGCCGACGTTCCAAGAAAAACTGGAAGACGATCTCGGCGCGCGCGAAGCGGGCGTGCTGCAGCGCGCCGTGCGCGCGGCGCTGACGCGCAACCTCGCCCGCCAGGGCGCGACGCCCGCGGCGAGCGCCGCTGTCACGGTTGAGACCACGATCGTCGATGCGCGCAACAACCGGCCAACGTTCGAGCAGCTCGGCGACCGGCCCGGGCTTTCGTATATGGGGTCGATCAGCACGGGCGGCGCGGAACTCACTGGGGTGATCCGCGACGCGAACGGGCGCGAGCTTCAGCGCGTCTCGCACCGTTGGTACGAGTCGCAATTGGAATGGGCTTCGCCCGATCAATGGGGCGATGCGCGCCGCGCCATCGATGGCTTCGCGCGCAAGGTCGCGCGCGCCTACGGCGCGCTGTAGCAGCTCACGGAATACCCAAGAGCTTGTGTGTTTGCAGGCTCAACCGCCACCGGGGATGCGATAAGCAATAGCGAACCGCAGCTTCGGTGGCGGCGTCCCTTTCGGGGCTATCCATCGGCGACAGGAAGAAGTGTGCGAACGCGAGCGCCTCGAAGCGCTCCGGCGGCGCATCTAGTTGCGGATAGACCAGCTTGAGTTCGTCACCACGTGTCTGTGCGAGCGGCGCCGTCGATTTCGGACTGATGCAAATCCAGTCGATGCCCGGCGGAGCGGCGATCGTGCCGTTGCTTTCGATCGCAATCTCGAAGCCTTCCGCATGCAGCGCATCGATAAGCGGCGCATCGAGTTGCAAGAGCGGTTCACCGCCCGTGCAAACGACGTAAGGCGCGCCGCCGCCGGGCCACGCTGCCGCAACAGCACGCGCGAGCGTTGCGGCATCTGCAAAACGCCCACCCCCTGGGCCATCCATGCCGACGAAATCCGTATCGCAAAACGTGCAGACCGCGCTCGCACGATCTTCCTCTCGTCCGCTCCAGAGATTGCACCCGGCGAAGCGCAGAAACACCGCGGCGCGCCCGGCGCGCGCGCCTTCGCCTTGCAGCGTGTAGAAGAGCTCTTTCACGGCGTAGCTCATGGGTCTTGCGTTTCCGCCCAACCCTTGGCGCGAAGGTCGCATGCCGGGCACACACCGCAGCCGTAGCCCCAGACGTGCCGGTGCGTACGGTCTCCTTCGTAACAGGTGTGGCTATGCTCCACGATCACGTCGACGAGCGGCAGGCCGCCAAGCTTATGGGCGAGCATCCAGGTCTCGCCCTTGGTGAGATCCATGAGTGGCGTTTCGATTCTGAGCGGCGCATCGAGCCCGCGCGAGAGCGCAAGCTCCATCGCATCGAGCGTTTCGCGCCGGCAATCGGGGTAGCCGGAATAATCCGTCTCGCACATGCCGCCGATCAAGGTGGCGATACCGCGCCGGTACGCATGGGCTGCGGCGACAGCGAGGAAAACGAGGTTGCGGCCGGGTACGAACGTAGACGGCAGGCCGTTCTCCTGCATCTCGATCGCGCGATCGGCCGTCAGCGCGCTTTCGGCCAAGGCGCCGTAGCCCGCGAGATCGACGACGATATCCTCCCCGAGCCGGCCGGGCGGTGAGAGCGCGGCCACAGCCTCACGCACGATCGGGCGCTGCGCGAGTTCAATGGCGTGCCGCTGCCCGTATGCAAAGCCAATGGTCTCGACGCGCTCGTAGCGCGCGAGCGCCCAGGCAAGGCAGGTCGCGGAATCCTGTCCGGCAGAGAAGAGCACGAGGGCTGCGGTCATGGCGCTTCTCTAGCGCGTGCGGGGCGTGGGCCGGAAGGGTTCGTTCATGAACGTTGCCCAATCGCGAACGGCCGCCCGCAAGCCAACTTTAAGGGCTTTGGCCTATCACGTTGGGGCTATCCCAAGCGGAAGGGCGATGGCGGGCGAACGATCACTCCGGCACGTCGACGTCTTGATCGTCGATGACAACGCGCACATGCGCTTCCTTTTGCGGGAAGTGCTGCGCGCGATCGGCGTGCTGCGGGTCGCGGATGTCAGCAACGGATTTGACGCGCTGGATCACCTCGCCGCCAAGCCCGTCGATGTCGTGCTGCTCGACTATGCGATGCCGGCGATGGACGGGTTCGAATTTCTGCGCCGCCTGCGCCACGACACGAACAGCCCGGCGCCGCAGGCGCGCGTGATCATGGTCAGCGGATATTGCGATCTGAAGCACGTCAACGACGCGCGGGACGCGGGCGCTGACGAGTTTCTCATGAAGCCGATCACCGCCACGGCGCTGATGCAACGCATCGACGCGATCGTGCTGCGGCCGCGTGTCTTTGTATGCGCAAACGATTTCAACGGCCCAGACCGGCGCCGCCGACGCATAGATCCGCCGGGCGCGGAGCGGCGCAGCAACATGCTCGACATCTAACCGCTACGCGAAGAGGTGGCGCGGCTCCGCGTCATGCTCGGCGACGACGTCGTCATCGCCTTCGATTTCGACTAGAGTCACCTCATACCCCCACAGATTTGCAAGGTGCTGCAGCACGCGTTGCGTATCGTCGGCCGCGAGCACGATCCCGTCCTGCACTTTGTGATGCAGGATCAACCGCCGGTCGCCCGCGAGATCGACGTCGACGATCTGGATGTCCGGATCGCGCCACGCCGTATCGTAGTAGTGCGACAGCGCGCGGCGCAGCTTGGTGTAGCCGCGCTCATCGTGGATCGCGGCGACCTGCATCTCGTCCTCGTCCTCATCGTCGACGACGCGGAAGAAGCCAAAATCACGGATCACTTTCGGCGAGAGGAATTGCGCGACGAAGCTTTCGTCCCGGTAGTTCGCCCACACATCGCGCAGCACCGCATCCGGATCACCGTGACCGGCGATATCGGGCAACCATTGGCGGTCCTCGTCGGTCGGGTTGCGGCAGATGCGCTCGATGTCCTGCATCATCGCAAAGCCGAGGGCGTACGGGTTGATGCCGGAGAAGCGGCGATCGTCGAAGTCTGGCTGGAAGACCACGCTCGTGTGTGAGTGCAGGAATTCCATGAACGACCCGTCGTTGATCTGCCCAGTCTGGTGCAGGCGGTTCATGATCCGGTAGTGCGTGTAGGTCGCGCAGCCCTCGTTCATCATCTTGGTTTGGCGTTGCGGATAGAAGTACTGCGATATCTGCCGGATGATGCGCAGGACTTCGCGCTGCCAGGGCGCCAAGCGCGGCGCAGTCTTCTCGAGGAAGTAGAGCAAGTTCTCTTCAGGCAGGCCAAGCAGCGCGCGGCGTTGCTCTTCGCCGAGATCGTTCTTCGAAGGCCCGCCCTTCT
>CAZXNY010000035.1:0-13073 GCA_964642205.1 uncultured Caulobacteraceae bacterium | reverse complement strand
GGCGAAACATGCCTTTACTTCGCATTCGAGGAATCGAAGGATCAAGTCGTGCGCAATATGCGCTCCATCGGCATCGATCTCGAGCCGTGGATTACGTCCGGCAACTTACGCTTTGTGGCAACTCGTCCGTCAACGCATGGATTGGAAATGCACCTGGCGGTCATGCACAAGCTAGTGGCTGACACAAATCCGACCGTCGTCGTCATCGATCCCATTAGCACGTTCCTAACAACCGGAACGCCAGATGAGGTTCGCACCATGTTGACCCGTCTTGTGGATTTCCTCAAGTCCAAGGGTATTACGGCTCTCTGTACGAACCTTGTCACTGGGGCGAACACGGATGAAAGCACCGAGTCCAATATTTCTTCGATCATGGATACATGGTTGCTGTTGCGAGGTGTGGAAAGTTGGGGCGAGCGAAACCGAGTGTTATATGTGCTCAAATCGAGAGGCATGGCGCACTCGAATCAGCTTCGAGAGTTCGTTATGAGTAAAAATGGTATCGATTTAGTCGATGTTTACCTCGGGCCAGAAGGCTTCCTAACGGGTTCAGCGCGCCTCGCCCATGAGTCGCGATCTGCCAGTGATGGCCTGGAATGCCTTCGTGATATGTGAGCGTCGGCAGCGTGAAGCGCGGCCACTCGCGCGTATCGCGCAGGTTGATGTAGTAGGCGCCGGCGCGCGAACCATCGAGTGCGGGGCTTTGATAATAGCCGCCTGGCGCACCCGCTTCGATGTAGGGCGGCACGCGTTTGATCTCGAGCGCGGCGCGAGCAAGCGTGCCGAAATACTCGGGCATGCGCGCGGTGACCGCAGTGATCTGCGCGTTGAGGTCGGCGAGCATTTGCGTGCGGCCGGCGTCGGTGTTCGGGTAAAGCTGATCGGGGCGGCGGGCGAGCGCCTGCATGCGCGCGCCGACGGAGCCTTGCGTCATGCCCTGCGCGCGCAGGATGGTATCCATCTCGGCGGACATGGAGGCAATCAGCTCCACGCCCATCTGGTGGATTTCTTCGGGCGTCATCGCCGTCGTCGTGTTGTAGCGAAGCGCGGCGGTGTAGAGTTCGGCTCCCTGCGGTAAGCGCCAGCAGCCAGCGTCGTGCACGGCTCGGGGACGGATCGCGCGCAGCGCTTCGATCTGCGCGTTGTATTGTGGGAGCACTTCATCGCGCACGATCGTTTCGGCGCGGGTCAGGAAGGCGGCGCGGCCGGCTTCTGGAATTTCCGCGACATCGACGATGCGTCGCGCGAGCGAGCGCACCAGCACGGTGTCGGCGGGCCGCGTGCGCGCGAATTCGCCGAGCTGACGAACCGCGCCGTCGATTGAAAAATCCGGTGGGATGACGCCGGCGGCTGCGTCTATGCCGATATTCGCGTTTTCCTGACCCAGCACGCGCGCATAGGCCGAGAGGCGCGCGAGGTAGGCCTCGACCGTGTCCCGGCTCGTGATCGGGTGCTGGCTGTCGAGGAAGTCAGGGATATTGGTGTACGCGCCCTCAAGCTGCGAGACCGTGTAGGGGCTTGTGGCGCCAGAGCCGCTGGTGAAATGGCGCGCGGCGATGTCGTCTTCGAGCGCGGTGACGACGACGTCGCGGCTGACTTGTTCTTGTGGCGACAACCGATCGCGATTGATGGCTTGAAGGTCTGCAAGGCCGCGTTCCAGCACGGCTTTGAAGCGCGCGGCGCCTTCCTTCGAGGAATCGCTGAGCTTGTCGACGAAGCGGCCGCCCGCGCGCTCTTCGGTGACGGCGAGGCTCGTCGCGTATTCCGGCGATTCCTTGAGAACGTCGGTCACGATCCGGTCGAGCACGGTGCTCAGTTGCTCGCCCGCTTGGCCGCCGCGCGCGCAGCCAGAGAGAAGCGCCACACCAGCGGCCGTTGCGCCCAGCACCATACGTCGCGTTGCAAGCATGAGGTTTCTGCCCTTGTGTCGTGGCGCGTCAGCGCCAATTTGGGCGAGACATTACGGGGCCGCTTCGGTGGGCGAAACAAGTGCGCGACGAATGACATATGCGGCCGTCGCTGCGCTCGTGCTGCTGACGGCGTGTGGTCGCGCGGAAACCGTTGGCGCGCAAGCCTGTTCGGGCGCGGCTGCGATCGGAACCGAAGTGCGCGTTGAAGCGGGCCATACGCGGCGGGGTCAGAGCGCGTTCTATCCGGAAGAGCGCGTCGCCGGTGACGCCGACGTTTCTGCCTTCGCGATAGACGCGACCGAAGTGACGAACGGACAGTTCGCGCGGTTCGTCGCCGCGACCGGTTATGTGACGTCAGCTGAGCGGCAGGTCGACGGGGTGCGTTGGGGCGCGGGCGTGTTCGATCGCGCGCAGAATCGCTGGCGCGTCGATCCGGACGCAGATTGGCGCCATCCGCTCGGGCGCGGTTCGTCGATTGACGGGCGCGACAACGAGCCCGTGGTGGCGGTCTCTTACGACGATGCGCTTGCGTATGCGGCGTGGGCAGGCCGTCGTTTGCCGACGGAGGCGGAATGGGAGTTCGCGGCGCGCGG
Organism: uncultured Caulobacteraceae bacterium; assembly: GCA_964642205.1. Classification (GTDB taxonomy): domain Bacteria; phylum Pseudomonadota; class Alphaproteobacteria; order Caulobacterales; family Aquidulcibacteraceae; genus JBEVOS01. Next base: position 10,570 of record CAZXNY010000035.1, on the reverse strand, counting down.
CGAGGCGCCGGCGCCGACAGATGTGAACGCGGAAGCGTATGCCGGCGAGGCGCCTGCCGCTAACACATGGCAAGGGCTCTTCCCGTTCAACGACGAAGGCCGCGATGGCTATCGTGGCCCCGCGCCCGCGGGATGCTTTCCGCCGAACGCGCGCGGGCTTTACGACATGATCGGCAATGTCTGGGAGTGGACGAGCGATTGGTATGGCGAAGCGAGCGCGCCTGCGTCGCCGGAAGAAGCGCGCGCCGCCGATCCAGAGGGGCAAGGCAAGCGCGTGCTGAAAGGCGGCTCGCACCTGTGCGCGCCGAACTTCTGCGCGCGTTACCGGAGCGGCTCACGCCAGCCGGGCGATCCAACGATGGGAACGTCGCATATCGGCTTTCGCACCGTGCGCGACTTGCCTTAGCCGCACAGAATGTCGGCGGCGCGTTGCATCGCTTCGGCGGCGCTCTTGGGGGAAAGCCGCTGCTCGCGCCGGAGCCGGCGCCATGCTTCGAAGCTGAGTGAAAGATCGAGCGCTTCGAAGCGCGGCTTATCGGCCTGAATTTCCTTGGGCACGACGAAGCGGAGCGTCGAGCGCTGCATGGCGGTGAATTCGCCGTGCTGCTCAGTGAGAAAGTCGGTCTGATACCGCATCGCGTCGGCCGCGGTCTTGATCGGGAGCATGTCCTCGAACACGCGCGAGCGGCGTTCGATCATGTTGGCGAGCCGATCCTTCCAGGTCGCACCGTCAATCGGCGCGGAGATGATCGGCAGGATGCGGCCGAGCATGATGGCGTGCATCTCCATGAAGACGCCGTCCATATCGTTGAAGAGCCGAAATACCGTGCGCCGGCCGACGCCCGCACGGTCGGCGACGATCTCGGCGCTTGGCCTGCGCTCGCCCTCGCGCAACAGATCGAGCATCGCTTGCGCGATGCGCCGGCGGCTCTCGTCGGCGCGGGCCTTGCGCCCATCCGTCTCGGTTGTGGCTTCCGGCTTCATTGCGCGTTTTGCGGGCGGCATGCGGTTCCTTGGTTCGCTAGCCGACGCCGGCCGTGCACATGATAAGAAGCTGGCCTTCCAGGCCCGCTTTGCGGTGGTGCATGATCTTACGCATGTCGTCCGAAAGCGCCATCTGCACGAACGCCGCGGCGGAGGCGTATTCCACGACCGCGACCGCATCCCACATGGCGCCGACTTCGCCGATCACCATGTGCTGCGCGCGCCCTTGGTAGATCACGCGCCCGCCGCCTGCGCCGACGAGCTTTTGCACCTCCACGCCGTAGCGCATGTAGGCTTCCTGGCCCGTCATCTTCGGCTCGGCGCTGCCGGCGCCGTAATCTGCCTGCGGCTTGAACTTCAGCAGGTTGAGCATCTGCACCGGGCCTGGCGGCGCATTGGCCATTAGCGCCTGGATTTGCGCGGGCGTGGGCTCGACGGCGTTGAGCGTTTCCATGCGGGGCGTTCTCCCTTGACGCGACTTTGAGGTAGTGGCACATAGAGTGCCAATAGATCACGGGCGCCGTCAAGCGCCTGGCTTGGGGAGGGTAAGATGAAGGCTGCAATAGGCGGCCTCGTCTCCGGGGCGTTGACCAGCCGGACGCTGCGGGGCGCTGCGCGCGCCGCGAGCGCGGGTGTGCGCCGCATCTCGGGCGCGCGCCCGCAAGTGCACTACTTTCACGATGTCGCCGATCCGTATGCGCAACTGAGCGCGCAATTGTTGGCGCGGCTGGTGCGCGACTTTGACGTGGATTGTTCGGTCCATCTCGTGCCGCCGCCCGATGAAGGCGCGGCGCCTGAGCGCGAAAAGCTCGCCGCCTATTCGTTGCGCGATGCGGTGCGGCTCGCGGATGCGACGGGGCTCGCGTTTCCAGCCGATGCGCATGCGCCCGAAGCGCGCGCGATCGAAGCTGTCGAAGGCGCGCTCGCGGGCGTGAAGGACCCGGCGGCGTTTGCCGAGAAAGCTGTGGCGTTGGGCGAAACGATGTGGCGCAGCGCGCCGGTCACGGCGCCGCCGACGGGCGATGCGGAAGCGGCGCGCGCCGAGGGCGGCGCGTTGCGGGAAAAGCTTGGGCACTATCTCGGCGGCGCATTCGCGTTCGAGGGCGAGTGGTATTGGGGCCCGGATCGCTACGCTTACCTCGAAGACCGGCTCGATTTCGCGCGCCGGAGCGGAACGCCGTTCGCGCATCTGCATGAAGATTCCGTGCCGAGCGCGGACGCGCGCGGGGCGACGCTCGATTACTTCCTCTCGCCGCGCAGCCCCTACACGTATCTCGCCGCCGTGCGCGTGCGGAAGCTTGCGGAGCGCATGAACGCGACATTGCGCTATCGCTTCGTGCTGCCGATGGTGATGCGCGGGCTGCCGGTGCCGCCGGCCAAGCGCATGTACATTGTGCGTGACGCAAAGCGCGAAGCAGATCGCAACGGCATGGAGTTTGGGCGCGTCGCCGATCCGGTTGGGCCAGGCGCCGAGCGCGGGCTTGCGGTGCTGCACCATGCGCTGCGTGAGGGCCACGGCGCCGCGTTCGCCGAGAGTTTTCTCGCGGGCGTGTTCTCCGAAGCAATCGATTCCGCGACCGATGCGGGGCTGTGGAAGCTCGCGGAGCGCGCGGGCGTTTCGCGCGCCACCGTTGAAGCGGCGCTCAAGGATGAGAGCTGGCGCGATGTCGCTGAAGCGAACCGCGAAGAGCTGTTTTCGCTCGGCCTGTGGGGCGTTCCGTCGTTCCGTGTCGCTGGGCGGACGGGACATTGGGGGCAAGACCGGCTCTGGGCGGTCGCGCAAGATTTGAGGAGCGAAGCGGGCGCATGAAGCGTGTTTTTATCGGCGTTGCGCTGGTGCTCGTTGCGGCGCTTGCGGGCGTCTATTTCTTCCGCGGCGAGATCGCGCTCGCGCTGCTGCGGCGCGGCGCAGCCGATGGGATTCGCGCGGACCGCATGGCGGCGCTGCCGGATGGGTTGCACGCCGTGTTCTGCGGCACGGGCGCGCCGCTGCCGGATCGCACGCGTGCGGGGCCGTGCACCGGTGTGGTCGCTGGCGACAAGCTCTTCTTGTTCGACGTTGGCGAAGGCGCGGCGGAGACGCTGTCGCTGATGGGCTTTCTGCCGGCGCAGGTCGACGCGGTGTTTCTCACGCACCTCCATTCCGATCATTTCGACGGGATCATGCCGATGGCGTTGCAGCGCTGGGCGTCCGGCGCAGCGACCAGCCCGATGCCGGTCTATGGCCCGCAGGGCGTTGAGCGTGTCGCGGCGGGTTTCAACGAGGCGTACGCGATCGATAGCGGCTATCGCATCGCGCATCACGGCGAAGCGATCGTGCCGCGCTCGGGCTTTGGCCTGGCGCCGCATCCGTTTGCAATGCCGGAGGGCGCCGATCGCGCGGTCGTCTATGACGAAGGCGGCGTGACGATCACGGCGTTCCTCGTGCAGCACGCGCCGGTGACGGGCGCGGTTGGGTATCGCGTCGACTACGCAGGGCGCTCGCTCGTGATCAGCGGTGATACCGCAAAGGCCGCGAGCGTGGCGCGTGAAGCGCGCGGCGCGGACTTGCTGATCCACGAAGCGCTCTCGCCGGAGCTCTCGGTGCTGATGGGCAATGCCGCGACGGCGAGCGGGCGCGCGGGCGTTGGGCAAATCTTCCACGACATTCTCGATTATCACGCTAGCCCGGCTGAAGCGGCCGAGACGGCGCAGGAAGCGGGCGTTGGCGCGCTCGCGCTCACGCACATTCTGCCGCCGCTTGCCGTGCCTGGTCTTGAAGGGCCGTTCCTGGGCGATGCGCGCAGCAAATATCGCGGGCCGCTTTGGATCATGCGCGACGGCGACGTGATCTCGCTGCCGCGCGCGGGCGGCGTCGAACGCAGCCATTTTCTGAGGTAGGTGACATGAAGCGGCTTTGGATCGTGCTCGCCATTGTGGCGGTGGTTGGCGTTGGCGGGTATCTCGCGTTCGAACGTTACAAGTTCTACCTGCCCGGCATCATCGCCAACATTCGCGATCCGATCGCGGACAATCACCCTGTCGACTGGGCGCGAGGCCCGGCTGAGGCGGCAACAGGTGCGCGCCCGCCGAACATCATCCTCATCGTGGCCGACGATCTTGGCTACAACGACATCAGCTTCAACGGCGGCGGCATGATCCCGACGCCGAACATCGATGCGATCGGCCAGCAAGGCGTCAGCGTCGATCAAGGTTACGCGGCGAACGCGACCTGCTCACCTTCGCGCGCCGCAATGATGACGGGCCGCTACCCGACGCGTTTTGGGTTCGAGTTCACGGCCGTGCCCGCCGCGTTCGCGCGCAACATCGCGCACTTCAATCCCGATGCGATGCACCGGCCGATCTATCATAGCGAGGCGGAAGCGAACCTGCCGCCGGTGCCGGAGATGGGCGTGCCGGCGAGCGAGATCACGGTGGCCGAAGTGCTGCAGCAGCGCGGCTACCACACGGTTCACATCGGCAAATGGCACCTTGGGGAAGCGCCCGCGCTGCGGCCAGAAGCGCAGGGCTTCAATGAAAGCCTCGGCTTTATGGCGGGTGGCGGCATGTTCTTGCCGGAAAACGATCCCGACGTTGTGAACGCGAAACTGCCGTTCGATCCGATCGATCAATTTCTGTGGCCGAACCTTCCCTACGCGGTGCAATTCAACGGCGGCCAGCGCTTCGCGCCGGATGGCTACGTCACGGATTACTTCACCAACGAAGCCGTGCGTGTGATCGAAGCGAACCGCAACCGGCCGTTCTTCCTCTACCTCGCTTACAACGCGCCGCACACGCCGCTGCAAGCGACGCGTGAGGATTACGAGGCCGTTGCGCACATTCCAGATCACACGCGCCGTGTGTACGCCGCGATGCTGCTCGCGCTCGATCGCGGCGTTGGGCGCGTCATGGAAGCGCTGCGCGCCAATGGGCTCGATGAGAACACGCTCGTGATCTTCACGAGCGACAATGGCGGCGCCTGGTACACGGGTCTTGAAGGGCTCAACGCGCCGTTCCGCGGCTGGAAAGCGACGTTCTTCGAAGGCGGCGTGCGCGTGCCGTTCTTCGCGCGCTGGCCGGGCGGTTTGCCTTCGGGCGCGCGCGTCAGCGGCCCCGCAGGGCATCTCGACGTGTTCGCAACGGCGGTCGCAGCAGCAGGCGGCGCGCCGCCGACGGATCGCACGATCGACAGCGTCAATCTCCTCCCGTTCATGCGCGGCGAAACGCTTGGCCGCCCGCACGAGACGATGTTCTGGCGCTCAGGACATTACCGCGTGGTGCGCGACGGCGATTGGAAGCTGCAAGTCGCAGCGCGCCCCGAGCGCACGTGGCTCTTCAATCTCGCGGAAGATCCGCAAGAGCATCGCGATCTGTCGGCGCAGGAGCCCGAGCGCGTCGCGCAGATGCGCGCCATGATCGAAGCGCACGAGCGCAATATGCCCGCGCCGCTCTGGCCCGCGCTGCTCGAAGGGCCCGTGCGGATCGATCCGCACCTCAACACGCCGTGGACCGAGGATCAGGAGTACGTCTATTGGGCGAACTAGCCCAATAGACGCTGCCTCTTGCGCTGCAGCAAAGCGCCATTGTAAGCCGCAGCCACGGCATGCGCTTCGGCGCGCGCCGAGATTCGCGCCGGCGCCCGAGAGGGCTTCACGGGAACGGCAGTGCGGAAGCGAACGCTTCTAAATCTGCGGCTGTCCCTGCAACTGTGAGCGGTGAGCGCGATGCGCATCGTGGTCCTTCGCAAGAAGGATCGCAGTCACTGGGAGCAATCCCGGGAAGACCGTGCATCGCGTGATGACCCGCAAGCCAGGAGACCGGCCAGCGCGTGTCGCTCTTGCTTGGGTCCAGGGGATGGTCCGAGCGCGGAAACCCGTCTGAGCGACGTGAAGCGGCGGAGGGCTGCTTCGACCGGCCGGTTGGGCGCTTGAGGCGCTCGCCCGAACGGGCGCGTCGGCCGCGGTTTCCGCGGAGGCTCTCCGCAAGGTCGCGATGCGCCGCGGGAAGTACGCATATGACAAAGCATTTTTCGTTGAGCCTCGCTTCGGCGTTGGCGATTTTCATGTCGCCGGCGATGGCGCATGCGCAGAGCGCGGACGACGAAATCATCGTCACCGCCACGCGCGCCGAAGGCGGGCAAGCGCGCGCCACGTATGGCGGCTCGGTCACCACGATTAGCGCGGAAGATATGGAAACGCGCCGCACGCGCCGCGTCGTCGATGTGCTGCGCGACGTGCCGGGCATTTCGGTGAACCGCTCTGGCGGGCCTGCAGGTCTCTCGCAAATCCGCACGCGCGGTTCGGAGAGCAACCACACGCTCGTGCTGATCGATGGCGCCGAAGCGAGCGACCCGTATCTCGGCGAGTTCGATTTCGCGACGCTGATCGCCGATGACGTCTCGCGCGTCGAAGTGCTGCGGGGTGCGCAGAGCGCGCTTTACGGCTCGGACGCGATCGCGGGCGTGGTGCACTACATCACGCTAAGCGGCGCCGAACGCAGCGGGCTTTCGGGCCGCGCCGAGTACGGCACGAATAATTCGTGGGATGGCGCGGTGCGTTTGGGACACGTCGCCGGCCCGCTCGATTTCGCGGTGAGCGCTGGCTACCAGACGACGGACGGCGAACCGAACGCGCGCGGCGGGCGTCGCGACGTCGGCGTCTCGAATGGCGTGCTCTCAGGGCGCTTTGTCTGGACGCTGGCAGACAACGCGCGGATCCGGGCGATGGGGCGCTACAGCGAAACCGAGGGCGACGAGAACCCGCAGGACTTTGCGGTGTTCGGATCGCCGACCTACGGTTTCATCGTCGACGGCGACGGCACGTACGAGAACCGCGCGGCGCTCGGCATGTTGCGTGGTGAATTGGAGCTGCTGGACGGGCGCTGGTCGCATGCGCTGACGGTGCAGGGCGTTGATGCGGCGCGCGAGAGCTTCAGCGGCGGGGCGCCCTCGTCAGCCGACGAGGCGAGCCGGCTCAAGGGCTCGTATGAAACGTCGCTCCGCTTCGGCGGCGGCGATGTGGAGCACACTTTGACCGGCGCGCTTGATGTGGAGCGTGAGCGCTTCCAGAACACCGGGCCGTTCATCAATGCGCAGCAAGCGCTGCGCCGCGAGATCGAGAACATTGGCGCTGTGCTGCAGTACGACATCGCGGCCTGGGAACGTATCGGTCTCGGTATCGCCGTGCGGCATGACGACAATGACCGCTTCGATGACGCAACCACTTGGCGCGCTACGGCGAGCTACTTGATCGCCAACGGCACGCGCCTCCATGCCGCCGGCGGCACGGGCATCCGCAACCCAACGGTGACGGAATTGTTCGGCTTCGATCCGGCGAACTTCAACGGCAATCGGAACCTTCAGCCCGAGCAATCGCGTGATTGGGAGATCGGGATCGAGCAGACGCTGCTGGACGGCCGCGTGCGGCTCGACGCGACGTATTTCGACGCCAAGCTCGAGGACGAGATCTACACCGTGTTCTCGCTCCCGTTCTTCATCGCCACGCCCGCGAACCGCACGACGGAATCGACGCGCACGGGCGTCGAGCTTTCAGCTGACGCCGAGCTCGGCGCCGGCTGGCGCGTCGCGGCGGCTTACACGCATCTCGACGCGGAAGAGAACAATGCCGAGGAAGTGCGCCGGCCGGAAAGCATCGCGAGTGTGAACGTGGCGTGGCGTGCGAGCGACGATCGCGTCGGGGCGGCGCTCACGGTTCGGTACAATGGCGAGATGTTGGACAACAACTTCACCAGCACGGGCGGGCCGCGTGTTCTGCTGCCAGCGTTCACGCTCGTGAACCTCTCGGCCGACATGCGCATCCGCGATGACGTGGAGCTCTACGTGCGGGGTGAGAACATCACCGATGAAGAGTACGAAGAGGTCTACACCTATCGTTCGCCGGGCAGCGCGTTCTACGTCGGGCTGCGGGCGGGGTTCTAACGTGCAGCGTGTGGCGCGGTCTTTGCGGGCGCGCCACACCAAGCACTAGTCGTCGCTGAACGCGCAATCGAAGCGATCGACTTGGCCGTTGTGCAGGCGAAACACCGCGCCGTGCGGGACTTCGAGGGTGAGCATCGCTTCGCGGCCCAGCCCGCCGGCAAGGCCGCGCAGCACGCGCCCCGCCGAGCCGTGGCTCACAGCAATGACGCGATCGCCCTGCGTTACGTCCGCAAGGAATGCGCCGAGCCGTTCGGCGAGGGATTCAAAGGTTTCGCCATCCGGCGTGTGGAACGCTCGCTCGTAGTGCGGGACATCGGTGCGGAAGCGCGGAATGAATTCGCTGGCGAGCAGGCCATCCCACGAGCCCATGCTGTGTTCACGGATGCGCGCATCTTGTGTGAACGGCAGGCCGAGCCGCGCGCTGAAAATCTCCGCGGTGGCGATGGCGCGGCCGAGGGGCGAGGAGACCATTCGCCATGGCCCTGGCTCGCGTTCGATCAGATCCGCGACGAGGTCCGCCATTGCGTGCGCTTGGCGCACGCCCAGCGGCGTCAGCGGCGAATCCGTATGCCCTTGCGCGCGACGCGCGACGTTGAATTCGGTTTCGCCGTGGCGTGCGAGCAGGATCATGCCGTCCTAGTGCGGGCAAGGCGGCGCCAGCGCAAGCATCAGTGGTGCGTCGTCGAGTCCGGGAGGCCGAGGATGCGCTTGGAAATGATGTTCCACTGCACCTCTTGGGAGCCGCCGGCGATCGTGCCTGCCTTTGAGCGGCCCATCACGCGCGGCGCCGCGATCTCTTCCGGGGTGAAGCCTTCGCCGCCCCAGCCGAGCCCCCGATTGCCCATGATCTCGACGGTGAGTTCTGCGCCATCGCGGCGAATGAAGCTGCCGACGTTTTTCATGATCGACGACGTCGCGGAGGGGCCGCTGTTGGTCTTGTTCTCGGCCATCGCGCGTTTGCCGGTGAGGGAGAAGGCGCGGACCATGAGTTCATAGTCGATCAACTTGCAACGGAGCTCGCGGTCGGCGATGCGGCCTTGCTCATCGACGCCGACATATTTCTTTGCCAGTTCGTAAAGCGGCAGGCGCGCTTCCGCGCCTGCACCCGCTGCGCCGGAGAGGCCGCTGCGCTCGTGTTGAAGGAGGCGCTTGCCGATGGTCCAGCCGCCATTGAGCGGACCCATCAGGTTTTCCTTCGGTACCTTCACGTCGGTGAAGAAGGTCTCGCAGAATGGCGAGCTGTCGTTGATGAGGCGGATCGGCCGCGCCTCGACGCCGGGCGTGCGCATATCGATCAGCAGGAACGAGATGCCTTCGTGCTTCTTGGTTGTGTCGGTGCGGACCAGGCAGAAGCACCAGTCCGCGTATTGCGCGCCGGACGTCCAGATCTTCTGACCGTTGACGAGCCAGTGATCGCCTTTGTCTTCCGCGCGCGTTTGCAGGCCCGCGAGATCGCTGCCGGCGCCGGGTTCTGAATAGCCTTGGCACCACCGGAGCTCGCCGCGTGAGATCGGCGGCAGGTGGCGCATCTTTTGTTCTTCGCTGCCGTATTCGAGGCACGTTGGGCCGAACATCATTACGCCCATGCCGCCGATCGGGTTGGTCGCGCCGAGCGCGGCCATTTCTTCGCGCAGCACTTGCGCTTCCTGCATCGAGAGGCCGCCGCCGCCGTATTTCTTCGGCCACGTCGGCACGCCCCAACCCTTCTCACCCATGCGCTGCTTCCAGAGCTTGGCGTCGGCGGAGGCTTCTTCCTCCTCGCCGCCTTCATCGACGGTGCGGGCGCGTTTCTTGGCCAGCGAGGGCGGAAGATTTTCTTCGAGCCACGCGCGGGCTTCTTGCCGGAACGCTTCGAGATTTGCGGCCATCGTGCGGGCTCCTCAGATTTGGCGGGCGCGCCCTTCCCAATAGGGCGCGCGGACTTTGTTGCGGAGAATTTTGCCGGCTGCGCTGCGCGGCAGTTCGGCGACGAAATCGATCGCACGCGGGTGCTTGTAGCGTGCGAGATTGGCGTGGGCGTGCGCCAGAATTTCAACCTTGAGCGCGTCGCTCGCGGCATACCCTGGCTTCAATTGGATGACGGCGCGGACTTCTTCGCCCCATTCGTCGTTCGGCGCGCCGATGGTGCAGCTGTCTTCCACGGCGGGATGTTTGATGAGTTCGTTGTCGACTTCTTGCGGGTAGATGTTCACGCCGCCGGAGATGATCGTCTCGGCGTTGCGGCCGGTGAGGAAGAGGTAATCGTCTTCATCGAGATAGCCGACATCGCCCAGCGTGAAATAGCCGTCGCGCCGGCCGGAGGCGGTCTTCTTCTCGTCGTTGTAATAGACGAACGCGCTGGGACCGAGGCGCATGTAGATCGTTCCGGCCACGCCCTGCGGACATTCGTTTCCATCATCGTCGAGAATCTTGGCCGCTTCCGGCGAGGGGCGCCGGCCGACGCTGCCGGGCTTGGCGAGCCATTCCTGCGACGAGATCACGAAGCCCGCGCCGCCTTCAGAGCCGGCGTAGTATTCGTTCAGCACCGGGCCGAGCCACTCGATGATGGCGCGCTTGGTCTCAGGCGGGCAGGGCGCGGCGCCAAGCGTGATGCGCTTGATGGACGACAGATCGTAGCGCGCGCGCGCCTCGGCCGGCAGCGCGAGCAGGCGCTGGAACATGATCGGCACA
>CAZXNY010000034.1:0-13116 GCA_964642205.1 uncultured Caulobacteraceae bacterium | reverse complement strand
TTCTCGATCTCCACAATCGCGTCATCGACCAACACGCCCGCAACGAGCGCGAGCGCAATCAGGGTGATCATGTTCAGCGTAAAGCCGAGCGTTTCGATCGCGGCGAAGGTCGGGATAACGGCGAGCGGGATGGCGGCGGCGGCGATCAGTGTGGCGCGCCAATCCTTGAGCACGATCAAGACCACAAGGCACGCCAGGAACGCGCCTTCGAGGAGAGCGTGGATCGAGCTCTCGTGCATGCCGCGGATGAACTCGACGGGCGAGCCGATCAGACGGAACTGGAGACCCGCATCGCGTTCGCGCAGCTCATCGAGCTTGGCTTCGACACGGTCGAACACCTGGACTTCCGAGGCGCCCTTGGAGCGGTTGATGAGGAAGCCGACGACGGGCTGGCCGTTGTAACGGGTGATGGAGTCGAGATCGCTCGACGCATCGGTGAGGGTGGCGATATCGGCGAGGCGCACGACGCGGCCATCGGATGCTTGGATGCGGGTTTCGCCAAGCTCCGTGACGTTGGCGGCGCTGCCGAGCGTGCGGATCGATTGCGCCTGGCCGCCAACTTCGGCGCGGCCGCCGGGCAGGTCGATGTTGCGTGCGCGCAGCTGCGAAGAAACGCTATCGGCCGTCACGCCGTAGGCACGCAGGCGCTCGGGATCGATCTCGACGCGGATTTCGCGGCGCACGCCGCCAAGGCGCTGCACGCCGGAGACGCCGGGCACCGCGAGCAATTCGCGCTGCAGATCGTTGTCGATGAACCACGAGAGATCGGCGGGGCTCATGCCCTCGCGTTCGATCGCGAAATAACCGATCGGCTCGGAGGCGCTGTCGGCCCGTAAGATCACGGGCTCGGTTATGTCCGCTGGAAGATCGGACCTGATGCGGGAGAGCGCGTCGCGGCCGTCATCGATGGCGCGCGAGATGTCGGCGTTGGATTCCAGTTCGACGAAGGTCGAGGAGTTGCCGGGGTTGATGCGCGAGGTGACGCGCCGCACGCCTTCGACGGCGGTGAGCGCCGCTTCCACGCGCTGCGTGACCTGCGTTTCCATATCCGCGGGCGCCGCGCCGGGCTGGCCTACGATAACTTCAAAGCCGCCGAACTCGATGTTCGGCAGCTGGTTCACGGGCAGACGCTGATAGGCCGTGACGCCCGCGAACAGGAGCCCGATGATCAGAACGATCGGCGGAACCGGATTTCGGATCGCGCCGGCGGAAATGTTCAAAGCCATCTGGCCCTCTGCTCACTCATGCGCGCGCGCCGTCAGTGCGGCGCGCGTCGTTTATCTTCTTCTCAGCCTTCGCGGCCGCGCAGTTCGGTTTCCCCAGCCGTGGCGGCGGGTGCTGGCGCAACCGGATCGATCGGCCGCACCATGTCGCCATCCTGCAGGAACGCGGCGCCTGAGCCGACGACGCGTTGGCCTTCTTCGATGCCGCCGGTGATCTCGACCATGTCGCCTTCCCGCAGACCTGTCGCGATCGCGACGCGGCGCGCGTGATTTTCAGCGTCGATCACGAACACGTAGGCTTGGCCGTCATCGTAGAGGATCGACGATTGCGGAACGGCGAGCGCCGGGCGTGCCGAGAGTTCGGCTTCGCCGCGCAGATACATGCCGGCGCGCACGTTGGAGCGCGCCGGAAGATCGAACAGCGCTTGGCCTGTGCGCGTGCGGCTGTCGATCGCGGCGGGGCCACGGCGCAGGCGCCCCTCGACACTGGTGCCGTCGACCAGGCGGAACGTTGCGCGCTGACCGTTGCGGAGCGCGAGCACGTCGGCCTCGGCAACTTCGGCGGCGACTTCGAGCGCGTTGTCGCCCGCGATGCGGAAGAGCACTTGGCCATCGACCGGGCGGCCGATTTGCGCGGTGCGGCTGATCACAAGCCCTGCAGCCGGCGCGCGCACATAACCGCCTTGCAGGCGGGCGTTCACTTCCGCGAGTTGCGCACGGGCGGCGGCGAGCTGCGCGTCTGCGGCGCCCGCTGCGGCGCGGCGTTGCTCGATTGCTTCAGTCGAAAGTGCGCCGGAGTCACGGATCGATTCGGCGCGTTCGTATTCGCCGCGCGCGCGGGTCGCAGCCGCTTCAGCCGAAGCGACGCTGGCTTGGGCGGCGCTCGATTGTGCGTTTGAGAGGGCGGTGTCGAGCCGTGCGAGCGGCTGGCCGGCGCGGACGTAATCGCCCTCATCGGCAAGCAATTGCAGGATGCGCACGCCGCTTGCGGGCGCGTAGACCTGGAAGTCGCGGCGCGGGCGCGCCTCGCCCTGCAACGCCACGCGCGGATGAAACTCGTGGCTCGTGATGGCGATCGCCGTTACGGCCTGCGTGCGATCGACGTGCGCGGCTTTTTCTTCGCCGCCTCCACCGGAGTGCGAGAGCGCGTAGACGCCAACGCCCGCCGTCGCGATCGCGGCCGCGCCAAGGATCACGACGCGCCGGCGGCGCTTCTTGGCCGCGTCATCGCCCTCGGCGTTCGGGTCGTCCTTGAACAGAGTCTCGTTCACACGACGAAAAATCGAAAAGCGTTCCGGCTTCATGACTGCACCGCGAGGTAGCGCTCTGCGAGCGCGCGAAAATTGGAAATGTCGTGTTCGGCGATTTCGTCGCCGTGCTTGCCGAACGCGTAGCGCATGCTCATGCCCTCGATTGTGGCGATGAGCGTGCGCGCGGCGCTTTCAGCGTCGAGCTTTGGATCGATTTCGTTACGGGATTGTGCCGCTTCGAGCGCCTCGACAAGGCGGCGCAAGCTCTGCGCATCGATCTCGGCGAGGCGGTTGGCGAGCACGGGGTCACGCGCTGCTTCGGCGAACACGTCGGCGAAGATCGGCGCGCTCGATTCTTTTGCGAAACGGCCCATGACGCGATTGGCCAACTCGCACAGCCCATCGATCAAGCCGCCGTCGCGCACGCTAAGGAGGGTCGCGTCGGTGTCGCGGCGCTCGTCCTCGGCGATGGCGGCGATGATGTCGGCCTTGGAGGGGAAGTAGCGGTAGAGCGCGCCGGGGCTGATGCCTGCCTCGGAACAAATCTCCTGCATCGTGGCCTGGTGAAAGCCGCGACGGCGAAAGCAGACCAGCGCCGCATCCAGAATCTGGCGGCGGCGGCGCTCGGCGAGACCGGGATCGGCCAGGCGGGCCATGTGCGGCGATGTCCCCTCGACTAGAAGGGCGCTTGAACTGCGCCCTGTGCGCTGCATATAAAGCGAACGTTCGTTCTTTAAATGTTAATTCAGCGAAACTCGTCAAGGGGATGGGCGCAAAAGGCGCCTCGGGCTGCGGGGAGCGGCCGCCGGACGGTGCTGGAGGGGACTATGGCGCTGAGAGAGTTTCGAGTTTCAAAACAAGCGCTTGCGATGGCTTTAGGGGCCGCGCTGCTGACCAGCGGCTGCATCACGATGCCCGGCGACCGCCCCGAAGCAGGCGAATTGCCGACCGAGTGGCGCGACGCGCCGCAGACGGTTGGGGCCAACGGGCAGGACCAGCTCGTGAACTGGTGGGCCGGCTTTTCGGACCCGACTTTGGACCAATTGGTGGCTGAGGGGCTCGCTGAAGGACCGACGGTCCAGTTGGCCGCGTCGCGGGTTCAGGCGGCGCGGGCGCAGTCCTGGTCCACAATCACGCGGTTCCTGCCGCAGCTGATCGCTACAGGTTCGGGGCAGTACACGCGCGCCATCGAAGGACCGCAGCTGCCGAGCGCGACGGGCGGAACGCAAGAAGAGCAGGGCACGGCGAGCTACGGGGCGCAGGCCTCTTGGGAAGTGCCGCTGTTTGAATCGCCGGCGGTCGCTGTTGGCGCGGGCGCGGCGAACCGGCTCGCGCTTGCCGATGAGCGCGGCGCCAAGGTCGCGCTCGCGGCCGATATCGCGCAGGCCTACGTCGATCTGCGCACGGCGCAGAATTCGTTGCGCGCGCTCGAAGTCGCGGTGGCCAACTCCGATCGCCTCGTCGGCATTTTGCAGATCAGCTACAACGCCGGGTTTGCCGCGCAAGCCGATTACGACGATGCGCGCCGCCAAGCCGAGGCGCAGCGCGCGCGGTTGCCGGGCTTCGTGATCGAAACCCGCCGCGCGGAAAACGCGCTCGCCGTGTTGCGCGGGCGCGCACCGGGAACGGAGCCCGCTGAAGTCGCGACCGCGCTTGCGTCGGAAGCCGCTGTCCCGTCGCTGCCGATCACCGCTGCGCCTGCTGCGCCTGCCGATCTCCTGCGCTTGCGTCCCGACGTTGCGGGCGCGGAGGCGCAGGCCTTGATCGCGGCCGCGCAAGTTGGCGTGGCGCGCGCGGATTTTCTGCCGCGCCTCAACATCACCGGCGCGATCAACGTGACGGACAATGTGCTGGGCAATGCGCTCGGCGTTGGGCTGACGCGCGCTACGGCGACGCCGCTGATCTCGCTGCCGCTGTTCGATTGGGGGCAGCGCATCGCCAACTTGCGTCAACGCGACGAGCAGCTTGAGCAAAGCTTTATCCAATATCGCCAAACCGTGAATGTCGCGGTCGCGGAGGCGACCATCGCGCTCACCTCGCTCGATCAAGGCGCCAAGGCGCTGACATCGGCGCGCGTGTCGGAGGCGGCGGCGGAGTCCACGCTGCGCGGGCGGCGCGCGGCGTACGATGCGGGGCTCCTGTCGCTAACGGATCTGTTGCGCGCCGAGCAGCAGGCGATCGATGCGCGGCTCTCGCGGATCAATTCGGAGTCGAGCCAGGCGCGCGCGGCGATCTCGGTCTATCGCGCGTTTGGCGGCGGGCCGCCGGATGCGATGCCGCGCTCTTAGAGACCCGAACGTGGTGACGGTTATGGTGAATGGGCGCTAACCAAGGTTTGCGTGCAGCAAGCTTCGTTGCCGCGGAAGTAATCGAAAACTCAGCATAATTTCACGGTTCTCGCGCACGGTGCCGGAGCATTTTCTGGCTCAAAGGCGCATTGCGCATGCTCGAACCCTTGGCGACAGCCCTTTCCGGCGCGGCTGAATTGCGGCGGCGCGAATTGCCGATCGTGCTCGCGCTCGCGATTTTTGGGGGCGCGGCGACCGCGCTCGTGACCGGGAGCGCAGCGGCGCTGTTCTGGCTGATGGCGGCCGTCGTCGTGTTCACGCTCGATGCGCATCTCTATGGGCGCCTCGCCGAACGCGAGAACGCGCTGAGCGCGCGCGAGCAGCAGGCGCTCTCGGTGTGGGCGTTCGCTGTGTCCTCGCTCTACGTGGTGCTCCCGATCATTCTGTGGCTCGATGGGCGCGCCGCGACGGCCGCGGCCGCGATGATGTTGTGGTGCTCGGCGCTGGTGCGCAATCTGAGCCAAGTCTCGCGCCGCCGGCATTACGCGATTGCGTCCGCAGCGCCGGGCGCGATTTCGCTGATCATCACGCCGCTATGGACCGCGTTGGTCTCGCCGCAGAATGACCTGCTGATGAGCCTCATGGCGGTGCTGTGCGGCGCCTCTGCCGTGGCGTATGCGGCGCGGTTCTGGATTGGCGCGGCTGACATGAACGCGGCGTTGGAAGACAGTGTCGCCGAGGGCCGCCGGCAATTGGCGCTTTCGCGCGCGCTGTTCAATCAATCCGCCATGTCGGCGCTACTGTTCGATACCGATCAGCGCCTCGTCGCCGCCAATCAGCGCTTCCTCGACTATCACGGCCATAGCTCCGATGTGTTCGGGACGCATATGGACGATGTGGTGAAGTGGACGCCCGCGCATTGGCGCGACGCGCGCCGGCGTGTCCTTTACGGCGAGCGCTTCACCTTCCCGGAAGACGAAGTGGAAACGCCGAAGGGCCGGCGCGTGATGCGCTGGGAGTGCGCGCCCGTGCGTGACGACGAGGGCAGGATCATCGGCGGCGCGCTGCACGCGCAAGACATTACTGAGTTCGTGCTGGCGCGGCGGGCGAGCGAAGAGAACGCCGTGCGCCTTGAAATGGCGCTGCATGTGGCGAAGTCGACGGTGTGGGAAATCGATCTGCGCACTGGCAACATCCTGTGGCAGGGCGATCCGGCGCCGATCTATGGGCGCGCACTGACACTTGCCGATCTCGACGTGCCGACGAGCCCGCACATTTTCGACGAAGACCGCGAAGAGCTCGGGCGCTTGTTCGATGTGCACCAGCGCGCGGACAATTCCGTGTTCGAACACCGCTTCATCCGCGACGATGGCGCGGTGGGGTGGGTCGAGGCGGCGGTGCGCAACGTGCGTGACGCGCAGGGGCGGATCGTTTCGGTTGTCGTTATGTCGAAGGACATCACGGAGCAGAAGCGCGAGGAAGAAGTGTTCGCCGAGGCAATGCGCCGGGCGGAAGCCAACCTCGACGCCAAGCGCGCGCTGATCGATGAAGCGCTCGGCCGCGACGCGGCGGTGAGCCACGAGTGGCGCGACAGCGTCGCCGTCGGCATGGGCGAGATGGTGGCGCGCCTTGGGCGTATCATCGAGGAAATCGACGTGCGCGACAACGCGATCGCGCGCGTGATGGCGTCGATGAAGGCCGCGCGCGAGAGCGCCGAGAGCGCGAACGTGGCAAAATCGCAGTTCCTGGCGAATATGAGCCACGAGTTGCGCACGCCGCTCAACGCGATCATCGGCTATTCGGAAATCCTGCTCGAAGAAGCGCAAGATGATGGCCGCGACGCGGAAGCCAAGGACGTGGAGCGCGTGCTGACGGCGGCGCGCCAACTGCTGCATCTGATCAACGAAATTCTGGACCTCTCGAAGATCGAGGCGGGCCGGATGGACGTGTCCGCCGCCGAGTTCGATGTGCGGGAGTTCATCGAGGGCGCGGCCGATACAGTGCGCCCGATCGTCGAGAAGAATGGCAACGCGCTTGTTGTCGATTGCGAGGCCGGTCTCGGGGCTGCGTTCAACGACTCGTTCAAGCTCAGTCAGTGCTTGCTGAACCTGCTCTCCAACGCGGGCAAATTTACGCATCAGGGTACGGTGACATTGCGCGTCCGGCGCGAAAGCGGCGATCTGGTGATCGACGTTGCAGACACCGGCATCGGCATGACTGAGGAAGAGGCGGCGCGTCTCTTCAGGCCGTTCATGCAGGCGGATGCTTCGACAACGCGGAAGTACGGCGGCACGGGCCTCGGGCTCGCGATCACGCGGCGCATGATGCAGCTGCTGGGCGGCGATGTGACGCTGGTCAGCGCGCCGGGGCAGGGCTCGACCTTCACATTGCGTGCGCCGTTCAAGTTCGAAGGCGCTGCCCATGAAAGCGAAGCGCCGCGTGCGACCGCTGCGTCTCCCGCGCCAGCTGGCCGCGTGGTCGTCGTGATCGATGACGAAGAGAGCGCGCGTGATCTCGCGATGCGGTCGCTGACGCGCATCGGCTTCGAGGTAAAGGGCGCGGCGACTGGGGCGGATGGAGTGGCGCTCGTCGAGCGCGCGATGCCGGCGTTGGTGCTGGTGGATCTGCAGTTGCCGGACATGACCGGTTGGGCGGTGATCCGCGCGCTGAAAGACAATGAGGCGACGGCCGGGATCCCGATCGTCGTCCACTCGGTGGAAGACAACCGCCCGCGCGCTCTGGCTGCAGGCGCGTGCGATGTGCTCGTGAAACCGGCGGACCGTGACGTGATGGCGGCTTGCGTTGCGCGTTTTGCGCGCACGGGAACCGCTAAAGGCAGCGCCGTTAACGAACCGGCGACGATCTCGGGCGGGGTCAACACTCCCGAAACCAATTTCGCAAAGACTGCGTGAGCGAGGCGGGCCAATGCGTATTCTGATTGCTGAAGATCATCCGGATAACCGTGAAATGCTCACGCGGCGCCTCGAGCGGCGCGGTTATGAGGTGCACACGGCCGAGAACGGCGCTGAAGCCGTCGATCGCGCGCAATCGCTCAACCCCGATCTCATCCTCATGGACATTTCCATGCCCGTGATGAGCGGTCTTGAAGCGACGCGCACGCTGCGCGGCATTGCGGCCACCGCCGACATCAAGATCATCGCGCTCACGGCGCACGCGATGGATACGGCGCGTCAGGAGTGCATGGACGCGGGCTGCAACGCGTTTGCGACCAAGCCCGTCGATTTCGCGGCGCTCTTGAACACGATCGAAGCCGTGGCGGCGGGCGCGCGCGCTGCGTGATCGCGCGCGCAACAGTGAACGTGACGTTCACTCTATTGATATTGCACGAAAATAACACACGGCAGGCCCGCCGGTTAGGCTGAAGTTAGCGATCATACGCTACGCTCCAGGGTCAACGAGATAGGTGTGGGCAGGGGAGCGATTTGTCCGCGGCGCATGGAACGAGCGATGGTGCGGCGACCGCCGCGCCCCGTTTGGGGCGCGTGCTGCTCGTCGACGATCAAGCGCAAAACCGCGACATGCTTGGCCGGCGCCTTGAGCGGCGCGGCTACGAAGTTGTGCTGCGTGAAGACGCGCTGACTATTGAAAACGACATCGCGGACGAGAACATCGATCTCGTTCTGCTCGACTGGATGATGCCGGAGCGCTCCGGTCTTGAGGCTCTGATCGGCCTTCGCCAGCGTTACGACATGGAGCACGTGCCCGTCATCGTGGTGACCGCGCTCGATGACGGCGATGTCGTCGCCCAGGCGCTCGAAGCGGGCGCGAACGATTATATTTCCAAGCCCATCGATCTGCGCGTGCTCATGGCGCGCCTCAAGGTGCAGATGGATCGCCGCGCCGCGGTGCTTGAACTCGACAATATCCGCAATGACCTCGAGCAGACGGTGCGTGAGCGCACGCAGGATCTGCTTGCGGCGAACGCGAACCTTTCGGCCGAGATCGCCGAGCGCGAGGCCGCCGAAGCGCGCGCGCAGACGCTGGCGCGTCACGATGTGCTGACCGGGCTGGCGAACCGGCGTCACTTCGTCGAGGAGCTCGAGCGGCGCTTGTCGCATGCTAAGGCCGAAGAAGACCACTTCGCGCTGCTGTTCATCGATCTCGACCGGTTCAAGCCGATCAACGACGTGCACGGCCACGCCATTGGCGACCAGCTGCTGCAGGTCATCGCGGTGCGCCTGCAGAATTGCCTCCGGGAAGATAGCTTCGCGGCGCGCCTCGGCGGGGACGAATTCGCGATCATTCTGGAGGGCGAGGGCGATCGCGAGGCCGTTGCTGGCGCGGCGCGCCGGATCGGCGCCGAGATCGCCGCGTCCATCCCGATCAACGGTTTGAAGCTCACGGTCGGCGCGTCGATCGGCATCGCGATCTATCCGCAGGATGGGATGACCGGCGCCGACCTTTTGCAGAATGGCGATGCGGCGATGCTGCGCGTCAAGGCCAATCGCGGCGAGTTCCAGTTCTTCGACGCATCGATTGACGCGGCGATGAAATCGAAGGCTTCGCTCGAAGCGGAATTGCGCGCCGCGATCCCGGCGGGCGATATCGTGCCGTACTTCCAGCCGGTCGTGCAGCTTTCGGACGGCGCGATCTCCGGCTTTGAAGTGCTCGCGCGCTGGCCGCACGCGACGCGCGGCATGATCTCGCCGGTGGAGTTCATCCCGGTTGCGGAAGAGGCCGGTCTCGTCGATGCGATGTTCTGGGCGCTGTTGGATCAAGCCTGCCGCGCGGCGCTCGCCGCGCCCGGCGAATTCATGCTGGCCGTGAACATCTCGCCGAGCCAGGTGCGCGATCAATGGTTCCCGGAAAAGGTGCTGCGCACGCTGCAGGAAACCGGCTTCCCGGCGCATCGCCTCGAGATCGAGGTGACGGAAAGCGCGATGATGGGCGATATCGATCGCGCCAAGGCCGCGCTCATGTCGCTGAAGAACCAGGGCGTGCGGATCGCGCTCGACGATTTCGGCACCGGCTATTCGTCGCTGCTGCTGCTGCGCGAACTGCCGATCGACAAGCTGAAGATCGACCGGTCGTTCGTTACGAACATGCTGACCGATCCGTCCGACGCGCTGATCGTGGACGCGATCATTGGCCTCGGGCGTTCACTCGGCCTTGCCGTTACCGCGGAAGGCGTCGAGTGCGGGCCAACGGCCGACGCGCTGCGCGCGCGCGGCTGCGGACTGGCGCAGGGCTATCTGTTCGGCGCGGCCGGCCAGCAGCCGATCTACGCGCCGGACGCCGCGCGCCGCACTGCCTAGCATCGCCTCTAAGCGGCGTAAGCAAACCAGACGTTGGGTTCTTCGTAGCGGCCTTTACCGCGCGCGCGATCGATCTGCACGGGCGCAAGGCCGCCTTCGATGGCGTAGTCGCCATCGTTGGCGAATTCCTGGCCAGTCCACGCTTCCCAGAACGCGATCGGCTCATCGACGACCATCGAGCGCGCGCACGGGCGGATCATCTTGCCGCCGGCGGCGAGGTGGCTGCGGAACCAGGGATCGTACGAACGGCCCTGTTCGTCCTTCCAGCCGACATATTCATCGATGCTGACGAACGGGTGCTTGGCCTTTGATGTGGGGCGCACGGGGATGACGACGCCATCGTAACCGCGCGCGCGCGCCAGATCGCCCATCGCCTTGATCATCAGGCGCGCAAGACCCTTCGAGCGATGCACGCGCGGCACCGACACGCCAAGGCCGGCGAGATAGTTCGGCTTCTTGCACGCGCCAGAGCCGGCGGTTTCGACCACCCAGTCCCAGCCCTCGGCGGGGAGCGTGTCGATGTCGTTGCAGGCGACCGGCACCGTCGAGCCGACGGCGACCGGATAGCCGGTCTCCTCATCGACGAGGCACAGCTGGCAGTCGGCGTGCTCTTCCTGGAGTTGCTCGTAGAACTGAAAATGC
Organism: uncultured Caulobacteraceae bacterium; assembly: GCA_964642205.1. Lineage (GTDB taxonomy): Bacteria > Pseudomonadota > Alphaproteobacteria > Caulobacterales > Aquidulcibacteraceae > JBEVOS01. The sequence continues at coordinate 2,437 of CAZXNY010000034.1, read as the reverse complement.
GCGCTCGTGAAGTTGAGAAATCCGAGCGCATTCCACGCCGATTGCTCAACAGCGATCGCGGCTTTCCGCAGGCTCGCGCTTTCCGCGCGCGTCTTAACGGCGTACCGGGCCATAACTACCCCACCCAGGTCGTTAACCAATATTGATAAGCGCCCGGCTCCTCGCTGACCTGCCCGCATCCTGCGAGTTCAGTTCAACCGCTCCAACCGGCCACGCTTCCCTAATAAAGCGTAAATCCTCGCCTGACAAGAGTAAAGCTGTATTTACCTTTATTAATTCGCTAGGTCGAGAAATTAACCATGTTTCGCTTTGTTGATCATAGGTTAAGGCGGGGTTCTGTACTGCTCAGGTAGTCGTGTAACAGTATATTGAAGGATTGCGCGGTATCCTTGGCCGAATGTGCGGGTTTACGCCCGTTTACTTTGATTGGTCGCAATGATCGGCGAAGGCCACAGCGCAGCACCATACCGCAACGACTTGCGGCGACTGACCCGGGCGATCGGGTTGGCGCTGGCGGGCTTTGGCGCGGCGCTGGTGATCATCACGGCATATACGGGCTGGTCGGCAAACCGCGCCGCGGTGGTGCGCGAGCGCCAGCTGGTCGAAAACGCGCTCGACGACGCCGTCGGCCGCGTGCTCGACGAGCAAAAGTCCATCGCCTGGTGGGACGAGGCGGTCATCAATATCGGCGGCCGGCGGCTCAATCCTGAGTGGGCCGACGTGGAGATGGGCGCGTTCTTCTCGGAGACCTACGGGCACGACGAGATCTTCGTCCTCAACGCCGAGAACGAGCCGATCTACGCCTACGTGGATGGCGCGCGGACCGACGCCGCGCCGGCCTACGCCGCGCACCGCGAGCAGATCGAGCAGATCGTGCGTGAAGCGCGCGGCGGCGAACGCGTGTTGCGCGCACGGGCGCGTGCCTTCGAAGAAGGCCAAGGCAATTATCGCGAGCTCCTGGGGGCGACGAACGCGCGCTGGTCGGCGCACGTGCTGGCGATGGACGGCCGCTCGGCGGTCGTTTCCGCGATCACGATCGTCCCGCACACGGAATCCTCGCTGTTGCGTGGCGCGCCGTTCTTGATGGTCAGCATCGTCGAGATCGACCCGGCCTTCATGAGCGAAGTCGGCTCGGCGCTCTTGCTGCCCGATCTCGGGCTTGAGCGTGCGCCTGAGCGGGAAGACGGCCGTGTCGCGGAGGCCTTCGCGGCCGATGATGGGCGCCCGCTCGGCTATCTCTCGTGGACGACGAAGCGGCCTGGCCAAACGCAGCTGCTGTTCATTCTTCCGCTCGTGATCGTCGGCGTCGCCGGCGCGGGCGCCATGTCCGCGCACATGCTCCGCCAGTTGAAGCGCGCGTCGACCGAACTCGCCGCGCGTGAAGAACAAGCGCGCTACGAGGCGCAGCACGACGCGCTCTCGGGCCTCGCCAACCGGCACTATTTCGCGGAAGTCACCAGCGAGCGCCTGGAAGCAAGCGCGCGCACGGGCGAGGGCGTCGCGGTCGCGTACATCGATGTCGATCGCTTCAAGGACATCAACGATACGCTCGGCCACCATGCGGGCGACGAACTCATCAAGGCCGTCGCCGCGCGACTGTGCGCGCATCTTGGGCCAGATGACTTCTTGGCGCGCTTTGGCGGCGATGAATTCGCGGTGATGCGCGCGCCGGCGACGCTCGATCTTGGCGATGCGCTCGCCGATCAGCTGCGCGCGGCGTTCATCGAGCCGTTCACGATCTATGGTCAATCGATCCGGATGACGGCCTCGATCGGTCTCGCCATGGCGCCCGATCACGGCCAGACCACCGAAGCGCTGATGCGCTGCGCCGACATCGCGCTCTACGAAGCCAAGAAACATGGCCGCGATCGCGCGATGTTCTTCTGCGCCAACATGGCGTGGGACGTCGAGTATCGGCGCAACATCGAACTCGCGCTCCGCGAAGCGCTCGATAACGACGAACTCACGCTGCACTACCAGCCGCTGGTTTCCGCCGGTTCGGGCAAGATCACGGGCGTGGAAGCGCTGCTGCGCTGGCGCCATCCCAAGCATGGCGATATCTCGCCGGCGATCTTCGTGCCGATCGCGGAAGAGGCGGGCCTGATGCCGGCGCTCGGCGCCTGGGTGCTCGATCACGCGCTGGCGGATTCGCTGCAATGGCCGGACCTGCAGGTCGCAATCAATCTTTCGCCGGTGCAGTTCCTGCACGTCGACCTTGAGCAATTGCTCGGCGATCTGGTCGCCAAGCATGGCGTCGATCCCAAGCGCATCGTGCTCGAGGTCACCGAAGGCGTGCTGCTGGAATCGACGGAGCGCACGCGCAAGACGCTCGATGCGATCCGCGCGATGGGCTTCAAGACCGCGCTCGACGATTTCGGCACGGGCTATTCGAGCTTGAGCTATCTCTGCGATTTCCGCTTCGACAAGATCAAGATCG
>CAZXNY010000033.1:0-13288 GCA_964642205.1 uncultured Caulobacteraceae bacterium | reverse complement strand
ATCCCGCCTGACAGCGACTTCTTCCGCTACATGCGCGACCGCAACGGCCGCTAACCCCACCGCACAACCCCGAGGGGCGGCTCGCAAGAGCCGCCCTTTTCGTTTGCCCACAGCTCCCTCCCAAAAGGGGGCGGCGGCTGCATCGGGCGCGTTGGCTCGCCGCGCGGGGCGCCTTATGCATTTGCCTCCCAGGCAATCTTGGAACCCTCGATGCTGCGCCTTTTGACGCTTGCGTTTGCCCTCTTGATCGCGCCGCTGGCCCCGGCCTTTGGGCAGGCGCGCCTGCCGCCGGAGGGCTTTGCCGACCTGGCCGAGCGGCTGACGCCCGCCGTCGTCAACATCGCGACGACCCAGCGCGTCGAGGGCGTGACGGCCGCGCCGGACTTTCCGCGCGGTTCCCCGCTGGAGCGCTTCAACGACAATCTCACCGGCGCGCCGCAGATCACCTCGCTCGGGTCGGGTTTCATCATCTCGGCGCAGGGCGTGATCGTCACCAACAACCACGTCATCGAAGGCGCCGACGAGATCGAGGCGATCTTACAAGACGGCACGCGCCTTGATGCGACGCTCGTTGGCCGCGATCCCGCGACGGACCTTGCGGTGCTGCGCGTGCAATCGCGCACGCCGCTGCCCTTCGTGCCGTTTGGCGATAGCGACCGCGCGCGCGTCGGCGATCTCGTGATCGCGATTGGAAATCCGTTCGGCCTCGGCGGCACGGTCACGGTCGGCATCGTGTCGGCGCGTAACCGCAACATCGATGCGGGCCGGTACGATGATTTCATCCAGACGGACGCGGCGATCAATCGCGGCAATTCCGGCGGGCCGCTGTTCAACATGCAAGGCCAAGTCATTGGCGTGAACACCGCGATCGTGTCGCCCACCGGCGGCAGCGTCGGCGTCGGGTTCGCGACGCCCGCAACGCTCGCGCGCCCGGTCGTCGATCAGATCTTGCGCTACGGCGAAGCGCGCCGCGGCTGGCTTGGCGTACGGCTCGGCCCGGTCACGCCGGAGATCGCGCAACGCGCGGGCCTTTCACAGCCGCGCGGCGCCGTCGTGCGGCGCATCACTGCGAACGGTCCCGCGCAGCGCGCCGGCATTCGCGCGGGCGATGTCGTCGTCCGGTTCGATGGCCGCGACGTCGCCGATAGCCGCGCGCTCACGCGCTACGTCGCTGAGGCGCAGATCGGGCGCACGGTGGGCATCGACGTATTGCGCGGCCGCCAGCGCGTCACCATCAACGCGGTGATCGAACGGCTCACCGAAGTCGTCGCGCAACAGGGCGAGGGCGGGGCAGGCGAGCCGCTCTCAAGCGAGGGCGGCCCCGTCACAGGCGGGCGCGTGCTGGGCATGACGTTGCTTGAGCTCAACGCCGAAGCGCGCCGCCGCTTCTCCGTCGGCCCCAACGTGCGCGGCCTCGTCGTCGCTGCGATCGATCCGGCGAGCGATGCGCGCAACAAGCTCGCGCCGGGCGATGTGATCGTGGAGATGAATTTCGATCCGGTGCAGACCATCGGCCAAGCACGCGCGGCCGCTGACCGCGCCGGCGCGCGCGCGATGCTGCTCTACATCAACCGTGGCGGCGACATGACGTTCCGAAGCGTGCGCGCGCGGCGCTAAGGCACGGTGTAGTCGGTGCATTCCGGCAGCGGCGCATCGAATTGGAAGACGCCGTTTGCATCTCCTGTCAGCGTGCGCGTCACGGAGCAGGCATCGTCGCGTTCCCACCGGAGATCGCGGCGCGTCATGCGGCGGTCCGTGTTGTCCTCAGTGCGCCGCACGCCGGCAGGATAACTCTCCGCGACGCTCGCATACGCAAGCGTCCCATTCGGCCCCGGCGCATACGTGGCGCTAAACCGGTACTCGTCATGGCATGCGCCACGCCGCGCGCGCATCTCCTGTTCGCCAAAGCACGCGCGGATCATCACGTCGCCGCGCCACGGGGCGTCTTCAAGCACCAGCTGCGCTGGCGCTCCGCCGTTGCCGACCTCAAACAAGGAAAGCGAAGAAGAGCTCGCGCCACCGCCGGAATACATCGTGCTGATCCGGCGGGTGACGCCGAGCAGCACGCTGTCCTCGCGCACGATCGCATGCGGCCACACCGCCAGCTCCTCGCCGTCATGCGGCTCGATCGGCAACGGCTTCAGCGCGCCGCGATTGTCCGCAACGAACCCGCCCTCAAACGGCACGACGCACCACGCGCCATCCCCCGTGCAGTGCCGCCCGCTGCTTTCCGTGAGAGGTGCAACTGGTTGCGCAACAGCGGCAGGCGCCGCGATGATCAGCGCGAGAGACAGGAGATAAGATTTCACGCAGCGAACTCACTCTTCTTGTAGCCCTGAAAGTAGAGCGCGGTTGTGAGCGAAGTGTGGTCGATCTTGGCCCGCGCTTCGGCGGCGACGATCGGCTTGGCGCGGTACGCCACGCCAAGGCCCGCCGCTTTTATCATCGCCAGATCGTTGGCGCCGTCGCCGATGGCGAGCGCGGTTTCGGGCGCGTTGTTCGATTCTTCGAGCAGCGCCGCGAGCTTCGCTTCACGCCCGAGGATCGGTAGCGCCACGGCGCCCGTGAGCGCCGCGCCATCGTCGAGCAGCGTGTTGGCGCGGTCCGCATGAAAGCCGGCGCGCGCAGCGACGCGGGAGGTGAAGTAGCCAAACCCGCCCGACACGAGCACGCAGCGCGCGCCGTGTTTTGCCATGGTCTTCACCAGCGTCTCGGCGCCGGGATTGAGCTGCACGCGCTCGTCATAGCAACGCGCCAGCGCGTCGAGCTTCAGGCCCTTCAGCTTTCCGACGCGTTCGGTGAGCGCGGATTCAAAATCGAGTTCGCCGCGCATGGCGCGTTCGGTGATCGCCGCGATCTCGGCCTTGAGCCCGGCAAAGTCCGCGAGTTCATCGAGGCACTCGACGCTGATGATGGTCGAATCCATGTCGGCGATCAGGAGGCTCTTGCGGCGGCCTTCGACGGGCAGCAGCGCCCAATCCACCTTGAGCCCGGCCACCGCCTGGCGCGCAGCTTCCACGAGGCCGAAATCGACCGACGGATAAATCCACTCCGCCGCCTCCCATCCGCCCAGCACGTCTGGCGGCGGCAGCTTCCGCTCCAGCGCCACGCGCCCGAGCATCAGCAGCGCCTCGCGATACGTGGGCTGATCAGGCGCAACAAAGGTGAGAGCGTGTTCGGTCACAGCGTCCCTCCCCCCTTGGGAGGAGGGTAGGGAGGGGGGGCGTTCAATGGCCGCTCCGTTGCAAGCAAGGACAGAGTCAAAGAGGACAATGCGAACTCGATGGACGTTGCGGCCGCGTCACCGCCCCCCACCCCTACCCCTCCCCCTAGGGGAGGAAAACTGGATTGAACGATACACTGCATGACTCGCGCGCTGCTTATCATGGGGCCGACGGCGAGCGGCAAGTCCGCGCTGGCGCTGGCGCTGGCCGAGCGGCTGGGCGGCGAGATCGTCAACGCGGATTCGATGCAGGTCTATGCCGGCCTGCGCGTGCTCACCGCACGGCCAAGCCCAGAGGATGAGGCGCGCGCGCCGCACCATTTGTACGGCCACGTCGATCCCGCCGAGCGCTATTCCGTGGGCCGTTGGCTGAGCGAGGCGCTGACGGCGATCGCGGATGTTTCCGCGCGCGGGAAAACACCGATCCTAGTTGGCGGCACAGGGCTCTACTTCACCGCGCTGACGCGCGGGCTCGCGGAAATCCCGGCCGTCGATCCAGAGATCGCGGACGATCTCGCACAACGGCTGCAACGAGACGGATCGGCTGCGCTGCATGCTGTTTTGGCGTCGCGTGATCCCGCGGCCGCAGCGCGCATCCAACCCGCCGACGCGCAACGCATTCTGCGCGCGCTCGGTGTTGTCGAAACCACAGGCGCGCCGCTCTCATCGTGGCAGGCCGAGACGAAACCGGCGCTCGCCCCCGGCGCGTGGCGTGGCCTTGTGATCGATCCGGGCGCGAACCGCGCCATGCTTCGGGAGGCGATCGCACGTCGTGTCGACGCGATGCTGGCGGCCGGTGCGCTGGAGGAGGTCCGCGCGCTGGCGGCCCGCAATCTGCCGCGCGATTTGCCCGCCATGAACGCGCTCGGCGTTCCGCAACTGCTCGAGCATTTAGAGGGCCGGGCGGACCTTGCGAGCGCCCGCACCGCGCTCGTCACGCAGACCGGCCAATACGCCAAGCGTCAGGAAACCTGGGCGCGAAACCAGTTCCGGGACGGCTGGGCGCGCGCGCCATACCCGATCCCGCCTGCCATAGCGGCCGAATTTGGGTGAATCTTGCCGGGCGCGGGCGCTTGACGGGCCGGGAAGGGTCATTTATCGCCAGAAAGGTAGGGAGCTTGAAACGCCCATGCGTTCAGAAGGCACAAAGCTTGTAAGCTCGGCGCGCCGCCGACCGGCCAGATAAGGCCGGCGAAAAGGCGCGCGCAAATCAAGGCCCCCCGAGCGGGGCCTTTTCTTTTGGGCTAAACACACCGCCCGCAACGGAGACGACAATGGACGGCGCGACAAAGACGGAGACCAAACCGATCACCATGACGGGTGCGGAAATGGTCGTGCGCGCGCTTGCGGACCACGGCGTCACCGACATGTTCGGCTATCCGGGCGGGGCGGTTCTGCCGATCTACGACGCGATCTTCCAGCAAGACAAAGTGCGCCACATCCTGGTGCGCCACGAGCAGGGCGCGGGGCACGCGGCCGAAGGCTATGCGCGCTCGACCGGGAAGGTGGGCGTGGCGCTCGTCACGAGCGGGCCGGGCGCGACGAACATCGTCACGCCGCTCGCGGATGCGTTGCTGGATTCCATTCCGATCGTCGTGCTCACGGGCCAAGTCGCGACGCACCTCATTGGCTCTGACGCATTCCAGGAATGCGACACCGTCGGCATCACGCGCGCCTGCACGAAACACAATTGGCTCGTGAAGGACGTGAACGATCTCGCGCGCGTGTTGCACGAAGCGTTCCACGTCGCGGGCAGCGGGCGTCCTGGGCCGGTCGTCGTCGATATTCCGAAGGACGTGCAATTCGCGGTCGGCACATATGTCGGCAAAGAGAGCGTGCGTTTGCCGAGCTACACGCCGGCGCGCGCGGCTGAGCCGGTGAAGATCGCCGAGGCGCTCGATCTGATGATGCAGGCGCGGCGGCCGGTGTTTTACACGGGCGGCGGCGTCATCAATGCGGGGCCGGGCGCGAGCGCGGCGCTCCGGGCGCTGGTGAAGGAAACGGGCTTCCCCGTCACGTCCACGCTGATGGGGCTCGGCGCGTTTCCCGCGAGCGATCCGCAATGGCTGGGCATGCTTGGCATGCACGGTTCGTGGGAAGCGAACCACGCGATGCATGACTGCGATCTGATGATCAACATCGGCGCGCGCTTCGATGACCGCGTGACCGGGCGGCTCGATGCGTTCAGCCCGAATTCGAAGAAGATCCACATCGACATCGATCCGTCGTCGATCAACAAGAACGTGCTCGTCGATGTCGGCATCATCGCGGATGCGGGCGTGGCGCTCGAGGCGCTGCTCACGGGCTGGCGCCAGCGCAACCGCAAGAGCGATGCGGGCGCGCTCAAGGGTTGGTGGGATCAGATCAACACCTGGCGGGCGCGCCAGGGCTTTGCCTACAAGCCCGACAGCAAGATCATCAAACCGCAGCACGCGATCGAACGTCTGTACGACGCGGTGAAGGATAAGGACGTCTACATCACCACCGAAGTCGGCCAGCATCAGATGTGGGCAGCACAATTTTTCCATTTCAACGAGCCGAACCGGTGGATGACGTCGGGCGGGCTTGGCACGATGGGCTACGGGCTGCCGGCCGCGATTGGCGTGCAAGCCGCGCACCGCGACGCGCTGGTGATCGACATTGCCGGCGAAGCCAGCGTGCAGATGACGATGCAGGAAATGAGCACCGCCATTCAGCACGATCTGCCGATCAAAATCTTCATTTTGAACAATGAATGGATGGGCATGGTGCGCCAGTGGCAGCAACTGCTGCATGACGGGCGCTACGCGCATTCCTACTCACACGCGCTGCCGGATTTCGTGAAGATGGCTGAAGCGTTCGGCTGCGTCGGGCTGCGGTGCGACAAGCCGGGCGATCTCGATGGCGCGATCCACGAGATGATCTCGGTGAAGAAGCCGGTGATCTTCGATTGCCGCGTCACCAAGGACGAGAACTGCTTCCCGATGATCCCGTCCGGCAAAGCGCACAACGAAATGATCCTCGCCGACAATTTCCGCGGCGATGAGATCGACGAAGAAGGCAAGATGCTGGTTTAGGTCGGGCTCATCCCCACCGGCCACACCATCGTCGCGGTGCCCGTCACGACGTACCACGTCACGAACAGCGCGCAGATGAGCGCGCCGGGGACGTAGCTGTTGGTGCGCCGGTAGCAGAAGACGCCGATGACCGCGCAGATCGCTAGGATCGGTACGAATTGCAGCGCGATGATCGCCTGCAGTGACGCGATAGGCATGGCGAGAAGGCCTGTCGAGAAGAGCGGCGCGTAAAGCACGATCACGAGCAGAAGCATGCCGCCCGCGAGCGCGGCGATGTGCGTGGCGTACATCGCAAGCGCGCTTTCGCCCGCGACGGCGAGGCGTTGGTGCAGGCCGCGGAACGTGAGCAGAAAGAACGTGGCGAAGGGCAGGAGGTAGAGCGCGAACGCTGTCTCTTGCCACGGGCGCATCGGGTTGAGCGACACGATCCAGAAGCCGAGATTGGTCTGGAGGCGCTCGTTCGCGAGCTCGTAGGCGCCGAGCGCGATCGCGGCGACGGCGATGGCGATCGCGGCGGAGGGAAACCACTTTGCGTCGAACGCGGGTTTGGGGCCGCGCTGCAGAAGGCCGATGACAAATGCGATGAGCGCGCTCGCGAGCGCCCAGAGCACGATGTGGTTCGTGATGGCCTGTGGCGCGAAGGCGTTCGGCTGCGTGAGCGCGAAGCCCGCGAGCATCACGGGCAGATAGAGTAGCGCGGGCACGAGCGCGGCGAGCGCGAGCGCGATCCACCAGCCCGCGCCGCGCTTGTCGCGCACGGGCGACGCCGGTTTCATCAAGCCCGCGAACATCGGCGCGATGGCGTTGAAGACGCCGAGCATCAAAAGCACGAAACCGGCGAAGCCGATCAGTGCGCCCACTTCGCGCCATATCCAGATCTGCTGTTCGAGCGGAGGTGCGGGCGGTTCAAGCAGCGTCAGCGTCGTGGCTGCATCGAGCCAGCTGACCACCTCAGCGACGGCGGTGTTGGAAAGATGCTCGCCCGGATGCGTGACATTCGGCATCGCGAGGTAGCGCGCATCGCCCCGGAGCATGTCGCCGTAGAGCGGGCCCGCGCCGACTGGGCGATCTGTGTTGAAGAGCGCCATCAAGCGCGGGCTCTGGCCGATGTTTTGCGGCGCTTGCTGCCACATAAGCTGGCCGAACTCGTCGTAGCGCCCGAACACCAAAAGCAGGTTGCGCAGGTTGTCCGGCGGCGGCGCGCCATCGAAGCTCGTCGATGAACCAACCAGAGCCATGGCGCGGTAGCCTTCCGGCTGATCTTGCGCGGCTGCGACGAGCGCGAGGCCGCCCATCGAGTGTCCAGTCATCACGATGCGTTCGCGATCGACGAACGGGAGCGATTGCAGATACCGGAGCCCATCCGGCCCACCGTGGCCGCGCGCGAAGGCGGGCGGCGCGCTTTCGCCGTGGCCGCTTTGATCCATCGCGAGCACGACGAAGCCGCGCAGCGCCAATTCGATCGCGAACGGGGCCTGCATTTCGTGCGTGTTGATGAAGCCGTGCACGGCGAGCGCGGCGGGCGCGGGCGTCTCCGCCGTTGCGTTCGCGGGGCGATAGAGCATGCCGCCCATGCGCGCGCCGTCCGAGCCGGAGAACTGGACGATCTCGGCGCGCACGCCGCCCGCATTGCGCACAGCATGCGATCCGTAGGCGCCTGCCGCCAGAAGCACCGCGCCAATCAGCGCAAGCGCGAACCGCTTGAACATGTCCCCTCCCGCGGGCCGCGTCTCTTTGGTCCTGCGCGCGGCGCCTGTTGCATTGAAACAAGGAACCGGCGCGCAAGTCCACGGCGCGGAGAGCGGCGCTTTACCGGGCGAGCCCGGGGGCTAAGTTCGCCGGCGAGGAGAGGGCATGGCGGCTCTATGGAGATATCGCGCCTCTGCGGCGGTGCTGGCGGCGGTCGCGCTCGCGGCATGTGGCGGTGGCGGCGGGGGAGGCGGCGGCGGCGGATTGCCCGGCGCGCCCGTGAGCCCGCCCGCGCCGCCCCCACTGCCGCCAAGCCCGCCGCTTGTGCGCCCGCCGCTGCCGCCGCCGAGCCCGCCAGGGTTTTCGCCGTCGACAGCGTCGAGCGAGTACACCGCGAACTGGGGCGTTGCGGGAACGAACGCGGTTGAAGCGTGGCGCTTCAGCACGGACGGGTCGGGCGTACTCGTCGCGGTGATCGACGACGGCATAGAAACGACGCACCCGGAGATCGACGGCAATATCGTCGGCGCCGTCGATATTGTTGCTGGCCGCAATACGCCGTTCGTAGCGACCAACACGCATGGCAGCGAACTGAGCGCGATCATCGCAGGTGAATTCGACGGCGCGTCGACGGTCGGGCAGGCCTTCAACGCCGACATTCTTTCGATCCGGGCGGACAATGGCGCGGGCGGCTTCGCGTCGGCCGATCTCGCCAACGCGCTCGACTATGCGCGGACGCAGGGCGCACGCGTGGTGAACTTCTCGCTTGGCTCCACGAGCCCGAGCAGCGCCAATTTTCAGGCCGCGATCCAGCGCGCGACGCAAGCGGGCATGATCATCGTCGTCAGCGCCGGCAATGACGGGCCGGCCGCGACGGAAGTGAATTATCCAGGCTTCCTCGCAAACGATTCCACGACGTCGAACAATTTGATCGTGGCCGTTGGCGGGATGAATCCGAACGGCACGTTCAACGATCGCTCCAATCAGGCGGGCGCAACCGCGAACTTTCATCTCACGGCGCCGGGCTGGGAGATCATCGTTCCTGATTTCGCGGCTGCAGGTTCGCATCTACCTGTTGGTTTCCAGGCGTGCGGGGCCGATGGCGCGCCTGGCGTCGCTGTCGGGTTTTGCCGCGTGCAAGGCACGTCTTACGCCGCGCCGCATGTGACGGGCGCGGTGGCGCTGCTGCTCGACGCGTTCCCGACGATGACGCCGCAGGACATCGTGCGCCTGCTGCTGCTCTCGACGGACGATATCGGCGTGCCCGGCATCGACACGCAGACGGGGCGCGGCCGGCTCAATCTCGCGCGGGCGTTTGCGCCGGTCGGGCCGACGTCGGCGCCGCTCGCGACAGGCGCCTCGATCGCGCTCGGCGCGCCGGTCGGTGAAGTTGGTCCTGCGTATGGCGATGCGATGGCGCAGGGCGATTGGCGCGTCGCGGCGTTCGACTCGTTCGGGCGCACGTTCGCGGTCGATCTTGCGCGCGGTTGGCGCATGCAAGCGCCGGCGCAGAGCTTTGCGGCGCCTGCTTTGTGGCGCACGCATCGCGACTTGGCGGGTGGCGCTTCGTTCTCATTTGCGAACACGCCTGTTGAGGCGCTGCCAGAAGGTCTCGCGCACGCGGATTTGCGCGATGAAGCGCCCGCGCTCGCGATGCAGACGCGCCTCGATGAAACGACGACGCTTGGTTTTGCCGCGCGCACGGCGGTGCTCGCGCCGGTGACGCGCGCGGAGGCGGCGGGGCATCTTGGATTTGTCGGCGGCGGCGAAGGCATGCGCTTGACGCGCGCGCTTGGCGCGGATCTTAAACTCACCGCCGCGACGCAGAGCGATGCAACAGGTGCGGCGCGCGCTTCGCTGGCGCGGCTCGAAACGCGCGGCGCGCGCTGGACGTTTGCCGCAAGCGTTGGCGCGTTGTCGGAAGAGGGCGCGCTACTCGGGCTTTCGTGGCGCGATACGATTGGCGCGCGCGCGGAGGGTGAGACGCGGTTCGCCGGGTTCGCGGGCGCGTGGCGCCTCAGCGAGCGTGTGACGCTTTCGGGCGAGGCGGAGTTTGGGCGTGGCGAGCTCGCGGGGTGGATGCACACGTCCGCGCCGGTGCAAACAAGTGCGTATGCTGCTGCGGTCTCTTTCGATCTCGCGGATGGCGCGCTGCTCACGTTGAGCGCGCGTCAGCCGCTGCGCGTCGATGGCGGAGCGTTTGCTGTTGCGTTGCCGACGGCGGATGCGCGCGGGCGCGCGAGCCTTGCGTTTGACGATCGGACGATCACGCTCGCGCCGTCAGGCCGCGCGTTTGAGGTGGGCGCGGCGCTCGATCTATGGCGCGCGGATACGTTCGCGGTGCGCGCGTCGGTCACGCATACGGATGAGCCGGGGCACATCGCCAACGCGCCGGACCAGACCACGGCGCAGCTTGGCGCGCGCGTGCAGTTCTAAGCCGACGCGGCGTCGATCAGCAGGAAGACGCGCGTTGCGTCCGCCGTCATCGTCGCGCGGCCGCGGCCGAGCAATTCCGCGATGCGCGCGCCATCGGCCTTCAAGAAGCGCGCGGCTTCCTGACGGGCGTTTGCGTCACGATCGAGGAAATCGGCGACCGCGTTTACAGCGTCGGGTGAAGCTGCGCGCACGGCTTGGCGGCGTGCTTGCGTGCCGCTGCGGGCGCGCGTTGCGATGCGATCCAATGCGCCGCGCGAGAACGCGTCGTTGATCTTCACGCCCGCGCGCTCGATGGCTTGCGCGGCCGGCAGCGGATGCTGCGGCAGGCGCGGCTCGGTGACAGCCTGCGCGAGACGCGCGATTGGGTCGGCTTCTTCACGCGCGGGCGTGCGGCCGCCTTCGGGGCGCGGATTGATCCGTGTACGCATATCGAACACGCGCGCGGATTCGCGTTGGGGCTCGGGGCGGGGCGGCTCTTGGCGCGGCGGCTCGGCGTTGCGCGCGCGCGCGGGCTCGTTGCGCGGGAGCGGCGTTTCTTCTTCCTCATCGATGTTCGAGAGGAGATCGCGCCATGTCCACTCGCCGCCGGCGTTGGTTGGCGCGGGCGCGCGGCGCGGGGGATCGCGCGGCAGATCGCGCGCAGCGGGGCGTTGCGGTTCTGGCGGGCGCTCTGGTTGCCGCTCTTGCGCGCGCGGCGGTTCGCCGAACATGGACTCGCTGCGTTGCGGCTGCGGCGGTTGCGGCGCCATCGGATTGCGCTGCGGCTCCGCAGGGCTGCGCATGAAGCTCGTCGGCGCGCGCTGGATCGGCGCGGGCTTGGCTGGCTCGACAGCGCCGCGCACATCTTGCGCCGCGCTGCGGGCGGAGTTGGCCGCGTCACGCAGGCGCTCCAGCGCGGAGCCGGCTTCCTTCTCGATCGAGGACGCTTCGTTGCGAATGACGTCGGCGGCGCGCTTAGCGTCCGCGACCGCACGGGTGGTGGTTTCACGAACTGACGTGGCGGTCGAGTTCGCGGCGAGCGTCGCGGCTTGCGCGCTGTCGCGTGCTGCGTCGGTCAGGTGCGTCGCTTTCGCGAGCACGTCGAGCGCGTTGGAGAGGGCGGTTTCGAGTTTGAGCGCGGATTCGGCGCTCGCTTGCGCGGCGCCGCTCAGCGCTTGCGTGCGATCGGTGATGAGCGCGGCGGCAGCTCCGAACGAAGAGATGCGCGCTTCGAGCGCTTCATCGGCGGCGCGGACTTCTTCTTCCGCGAGACGTGCGGAGTCCGAGATTGAGCGCGTGTGCCGGGAGATGCTCTCGCCGATCAGCTGGGCTTGCTTGTTGAGATCTTGCGAGATGCGCAGCAATTCCGCGCGCTCACGCTCCATGCCGGTGACCATCGCGCCGCCAGCGTTTTGGGCTTCGCTCGCCATCGCATCGACGGCGTTGCTTTGGCGCGCGACCGCGCCCTCAACGTCCCGGAGGCGCTGCAGTGTCTGCTCAAGCGCGCGATCGAGCGCGGAGATTTCGCCGCGCACCGCGAGCGCGAGGCGGCGTGTGGCCGCTTCGGCGCCCGGCGCCGGGGAGAGCAGTTGTTCAGCGGCATCCGCGAGGCGGCGAGCTTCGGCGCGGGCGCGGGCGCCTTCGCGGGCGGTTGCGCCGGCGACGCCAACCATAAGCGCGGGCAGGGCCGCGAGCGCGGCGAGGGCGGCCCAGCCGAATGGCGTCAAACCGCGGAGCTGGGCCTCGCCGATCATTGTGTAGGCCGCGATCCAGACCCCGCCGAACCAGACGAGCCCTAGAAGAACGGAGAGAAGAAACACCGCGCCGCCGGCTTCGCCGGTTTTGCCCTGCGCTTGGGCGCGGGGGGCGGGGCGTTCGGCAGCTTCAGCAATCGCCTTGAAGTCGGCTTCGGTGACTTCTTTGAGCACGCGGGTCATGGGCGGACCTTGATTATCGCCGCCGGGGAGGGGTGCGGAGCGCAGCTCGGCGATGGTTGATGAAAGCTTTAGGATTTTGACCTTTCCGCGGCGTTCGCAACCGCATGCGCGTATAAACGCGTGCAGGTGCGAGATTTTTCGCCGTGGGCGGCGATCAGGGATGGAACTTGCCAGGCTTGACGGCGGCTTGGCGCTCGCGCACAAGGGTGCGGATGTTACAACATAACAGCAGCGAGGCGGCGGGTGACGGCGCGGCCAGCGGGCATGCCCGCCGGGCGCACTTGGCCCACGCCGCCGTCGTCGCGATCCATGCCCTGTGCTGCGGCGCGCCCATCGTGCTGCTGCTGGTTGCTTCGGCAGCGACCAGCGCGGCGGGCGGGTTCGTGACGACCACGCACGCCTTTCTGCACGGCCACGAATTGTGGCTCATCGCGCTCTCGGCCGCTCTGATCGCGGGCGGTGCGTGGGCCGAGTGGCGTGCGCGCGAGGCCGGGCACAAGCGTTTTCCTGTGCTGTTCGCGCTCTCGCTCGCGTGCCTCGTCGCGAATGTTGCGATTGTGGCGGTGCACAGAATTTAGCGCACGCTACTCAGCGTGATGATGCGCGGCTTCCGCGTCGGGCTTGTGCGTCGTCAGCTTGGAGAAGAACGGCTGCAGGAGCCGCTCAAGCCTGTCGATCAGCACGAACACCGCCGGCACGAAGATGAGGCTCAGGAGCGTCGAGAGCATCAGGCCGCCGATCACCGCCGCGCCCATGCCTTGGCGCAGCGAACCATCGACGCCCCAACCAAGCGCTGCCGGCAACATGCCGCCCGACATCGCGAACGTCGTCATGATGATCGGGCGCGCGCGCTTGAGGCCCGCTTCCATCAGCGCCTGATTGCGCGTCATGCCCTTGTGCATTTGCTCGACGGCGAATTCGACCAACAGGATCGAGTTCTTGGTGACGAGGCCCATCAGCATCAGAAG
>CAZXNY010000032.1:0-13369 GCA_964642205.1 uncultured Caulobacteraceae bacterium | reverse complement strand
GCGGCCTAATAGGCGCGTTTTCCGGCGCAAAGGGCGCGACTCTTGGGCTTCCGCTCAAGGGTTGCGCTCTTGCGCGCTTACCACTAACTCACCGGCTCCGCGCGGCGGGTGAGAGCCTGTAGCTCAGCTGGTAGAGCACCTGACTTTTAATCAGGTGGTCCTGGGTTCGAATCCCAGCGGGCTCACCATCGCGCGCAATCTTCACATGCTCCGCCAAAGCAAATCGGCGACCTCTTTCGAGGCCGCCGCAAGTTGGATTGGGAAAGAGCCGGGATACACCCGGGATCTTAGAAGTTGAGCGTGAGCGTCGCGCCGTACGTGGTCGGTTGACCGGGGAAGCGCACCACGACGTTCGCGTTGGAAGACACCGTCGTCCAATAATACGTGTCGGTGAGGTTGCGGCCCCAGAGCGAGATCTCCCAGTTTCCATCGAGATCGTGCAGGCCGATGCTTGCGTTCAGAAGGCCGTAGCCATCGATCACGGCGCGCCGGTCATCGCCAAGGTCCGACGCGGAGTCCGCCTGCCAGCGACCGTTGAGCGCGGCTTGGAGGCCCAGCCCTTCAGACACCTGCGTGTCGTAGAGGATCGTGCCGGAGGTTTGCCATTCGGGGCTGAACGGGAAGCGCCGGTCGTCGAACAATTGCGGCAGGCCGCTGGCGTTGATGCCGTTGTAATTGTTGATCGAGGTTTGCAGCCACGTCGCCGCGCCGATGAAGGTGAGGTTGTCGGTGGCGCGCCAGGTGATGTCGGCGTCGATCCCGTAAGCGTGGCTATCGGGCACGTTCGCGAGGCGCGCGAGCGCGGTGTAGATCGGGGTCCGCGAAGAACACCGAGAGCTGCTTGTCGGTGTAATCGTAGTAGAACGCCGAGGCGTTCAGCTGCACGGCGCGATCGAACAGGCCAGCCTTCACGCCGACTTCGTAGGCGAGCAGCGTTTCCTGGCGGGCAGGCGCTTGCTGTGTCGATGTCGACGCCGCGTTCACCGGCGTCACGCCAGCTTTGGCGCCTTCAGAGACCGAGGCGTAGAACAGCACGTCGTCCGTGGCGTTCCAGTCGAGCGCGACGCGCCAGGCGACGTTGTTTTCCGTCAGCGAGTGCGCGACCTGGCCAAACTGGCCGGTGATCGGGTTGAACGTGTTGCAGCCATTGAGCGCGATCGGCGTCGGCGCGGCGACGCCGTAGATGAATTGATACAGAAGACGGTTCACCGCGTTCACGTTCGGCAGCATCGAGCCGTTGTGATCGGCCGAGCAGCCGCGATAGCTGTGCTCGTCTTCCGTCCACCGCACGCCCGTGGTGAGCGAGAGCGTGTCGGAGAGCGACCATTCGGCGTTCGCGAAGATCGAGCGCGTGCTTGCTTCCATTTCGGCGATGTCGCGATAGGTGCGGAACGCTTGCGACATTTGCAGCTGCGTGTAGGGGCCGGGATTGTAGCCCGGCGGCAGCGCGCCGAGCGTCAGCGGGTTGACGCCCGCGAGGATCGCCGCGCCGGCCGTGCGGATGAACGCGACGTTGGCGTTCTGGCCCAGCATGGTGCGGTTGTTGTCGCGGATTTGATCGTCGCCATAATACGCGCCGATCAACCATTGCACGGTGTCGTTGCCGCCTTCGATCCGCAGTTCTTCCGAGAACGACCGGATTTCACCGTCGGCGCGTTGCAGCAGAACTTCGTAGGGCGCGCCTGACCAATCGAACAGCGCGTCGCGCTCAAGGCGGTTGTAGCCGGTGAGCGAAACGATACGCAGGTCTGGCGAGATTTCGTACGTCGCACGCACAGCGGCGGCGTAGAACGTGTTGTCTTCTTGAAGCGGGCCGGCAAGGCCTTCGCCGATGCCGACATTCGCGCTGCGCACATTCGCGGGGGCCCAATCGGCCTGCGTTGCGTCCGTGGGGCGATTGTTCGCGATGTACGCCGCAAGGCCCGGCGCGTTGAAGGGCGAGGTGCGCCCTGGCGGCGTGGTCGTCGGATCGGTCGCCGGCGTGAAGCCGATGCCTTGACCCGCGAGAGGATCGGATTGGTTGATCCAGCCCGAGAGCGAAAGATCGAAGCTCAAGCGATCGGTCGGCTCCCACTCGGCGCGGATCCGCGCGCCGGCGCGGTGCACGTCGCCGAGTTGATCGTTGCGCGTGTTGCTCTCTTGCCAGCCCTCATCGCTGTTCTCGATGCGGAAGGCGAAGCGCGCGCGGAGGTTTTCGGCGAGCGGGCCGCTGATGAAGCCGCCATAATTGTGCGTGTCGTAATTGCCGATATCGACGGAGAGCGAGGCCTCGAATTCCTCGGTCGGCGTGTTGGTGATGAAGTCGATCAGGCCGGCCGTCGTGTTGCGGCCGTAGAGCGTGCCTTGCGGGCCCTTCAGAACTTCGACGCGGTTCAAGTCGAAGATCGGGCCGGTGAGCATGAACGGGAACGGGTAGGCGACTTCGTCGACATAGGAGCCGACGGTCGACGTCGCCGAGAGGTTGATCGTGTTGAAGCCGATGCCGCGCAACGTGTAGATCGGCACGCCCTGGTAGCTTTGCGAGACCGAGAAGCTCGGAGCGACGGACGAAAGATCGCGCACGTCCGTCACGCGCAGTTGCTCGAGTTGCTCGCCGCTGAATGCTTGGATCGCCATGCCGATCGAGTTTGCGGTCTCTTCACGGCGCTGCGCCGTGACGACGATTTCGCCGGGCAGATCCGTCGCGCCGCGGTCCGCGGGCGCCGCTTCCTGCGCAATGGCTGGCGTGGCGAGCGCTGCGCCCACCAACAGCGCCGTCATGAAGGCGCGCGCGCGCCCGGTGTCGGTCGTCGTTCCCATAATTTCCCTCCCGCACGGCGCGTCGCGTGCTGCGTGAAGCAGTGCGCGCCGATTAGGTGGGACCGTAGCTTTGGCGTGGGCGCCGGCTAGCTGACAGAACTGGCAGGGGCTAGTTCACGCGCCGGCCTTTGCCCTCCCAGAACGGTTCACGCAGTTCACGGCGAAGGATTTTTCCCGATGCGTTGCGCGGCAACACATCGATGAAATCGACGCTCTTTGGTGTCTTGAACGCCGCGATGCGCGAACGCGCGAACGCAATGATCTCGTCAGGCGAAGGATCCTGGCCCGGCTTGCGCACGACGATGGCTTTGACGGCTTCGCCCCACTTATCGTCCGGCACGCCGATGACGGCGACTTCCGCAACGCCCGGGTGGCCGTAGATCGCGCTTTCCACTTCGGCGGGATAGATGTTCTCGCCGCCCGAAATGATCATGTCCTTCACGCGGTCTTGGATGAAGAGATAGCCATCTTCATCGAGGTAGCCGGCGTCGCCGGTGCGCAGCCAGCCGTCGGCGTCGATGGTCGCGGCGGTGGCGTCATCGCGCTTCCAATAGCCGGCCATGTTGGCGACGGAGCGGCTTGCGACTTCGCCGGTGACGCCCGGCGGCAGCACGTTGCCGTCAGCGTCGATGATCCGCAGCTCGACGCCGGGCATGGCTTTGCCGGCGCCGCGCATGCGCGTGTTGCCGGCGGGGTCGTGATCTTCCGGCGGCAAATAGACGATCGTGCCCGTCGTTTCGGTCATGCCGTATTGTTGGCAAAAGCCGCAACCGAACACGTCCATGCACTCGCGCAGCAAATCGAGCGGGATGGGCGAGGCGCCGTAAAGGATGGTGCGCATCTTGCCGTAGACCTGCTCGCGCGCGCCGGGCTGGCGCACCACGAATTGCAACGCCGCGGGCACCATGAACATCTGCGAGACGCGGTCCTTCACGATGTAGTCGATCACGCGTGTCGGATCGAACTCGCGCGCGACGAGGCCCTTGGCGCCGTTGAGCAAGCCGACGATGCCCCAGCCCGTGCCGCCGATGTGCGAGACCGGCATGGCGACGAGGCTCACATCTTCGGCGCTCCATTGATTCCAGCCGAGATCGGCTTCCATCGCGGCGCGGCGCGAGCCGAGCAGGTTGTGATGCGTGAGCATCGCGCCTTTGGGCCGGCCGGTCGTGCCCGACGTATAGAGCTGCAGCGCGACGTCGCTCGCTTTCGCGGCGTGCGTGGGCGCTTCGGCGGGCGCACGGTCGCGCCACGCTTCATAGCTTTCCTCTTCGGCCGTCGGCTCCATCGCGACGAACGCTTGCACCTTTGGGAGATCGCCGCGGATTTGGCGGATCACCGGCGCGATCTCCGGGCCGTAGAACAGGATCTGCGCGTCCGCGTCATCGACGATGAAGGCGATTTCCGGCGGCGCGAGGCGCCAACTAACAGGCGCCATGACGACACCGGCCTTGGCCGCGCCGATCACGACTTCAAAATAGTGGTCGCTGTTCTTACCGACATAGGAGATGCGGTCGCCTGGCTTCAGGCCCGATGCAGTTAGCGCGTTGGCGACGCGGTTGGTCAGCGCCTCGAACTGCGCGAAATTCGTATCTCGCCCTTCGAAGGAAAGTGCGATCGCGTTCGGGCGCATATCGGCGTGGTAGCGGGCGATATCGCCAAGGGTCTGGATGCGGTCGAAATCGAGGTCGGCCACGGTACGTCTCCCAATCCATGATGAGCGCACTCTTCGGCGCGCTTCGACTTTTGCTTGCGTGCTCAGCCCAGGCCGAGCACGAGGCGCGCGACGATGTTACGCTGCACTTCGTTGGAGCCGCCATAGATGGAGGCGGCCCGGTTGTTCAAATAACGCGGCATCGCCGTGCCGAGCGGGCCTTGATCCGCGTCGTTATGGCCAAAGCGGCGCCGGTCGACGCTGCCGGCGATCCCGGCCATCGTGATCGCGCATTCGTCGATCCGCTGCATGACCTCGGTGCCGTGCATCTTCAGGAGCGATGAACTGGGGCCGGGATTGGATCCGGCCGAAAGCGCCGAAAGCACGCGCATTTCGAGCGCTTCGAGCGCTTCCGTTTCGATTTCGACGTTAGCCAATTGGCGCGCAATGTCGTCGTCTTGGGCGAGCGCCGGGATCTCCTTGGCGACGGCCCGGAGCCGCGCCACAGCGACTTTCAACCCGCCTGACATTGCGCCGCCGCGCTCGAACTCGAGCAGATATTTTGCAACGCCCCAGCCTTCGTTCTCTTTGCCGAGTTTGTCGGCGGCGGGCGTGCGCACATCCTCGAAGAAGACTTGGTTGAGCTCGTGATCGCCCGCGAGCGTGATAATGGGCGAGACGGTGATGCCCGGCGTCTTCATGTCGATCAGCAGGAACGTGATGCCTTGCTGCGGGCGGCCTTCGCGCGAGGTGCGCACGAGGCAGAAAATGCGGTTCGCGAAATGCGCGTGCGTCGTCCAAATCTTCGATCCGTTGAGCACGTAATCATCGCCGTCGCGCTCGGCGCGGAGCTGTAGCCCAGCAAGATCGCTGCCCGCGCCCGGCTCCGAGTAGCCTTGGCACCAATAATCGTCGCCCTGAAGAATGCGCGGCAGGTAGTGCGCCTTCTGTTCGGGCGTCCCAAAACCCATGATCGAGGGCGCGACCATCTTGAGCCCCATCGGCGCAAGCCCAGGCGCGCCCGCACGCGCGCATTCGGATGCGAAGATG
The DNA here is from genome assembly GCA_964642205.1 of uncultured Caulobacteraceae bacterium. GTDB lineage: Bacteria > Pseudomonadota > Alphaproteobacteria > Caulobacterales > Aquidulcibacteraceae > JBEVOS01. The sequence goes on along the minus strand of CAZXNY010000032.1, from coordinate 7,869 downwards.
TGCTTTTGCATGATGGTCCACCCCGTCCCGCCATATTCAACGGGCCAGGAGGGCGCGGCCCATCCCTTGGCGTTGAGGATGCGCTGCCAAGGCAAGCTCACCTCGGGATCGCAGAACACGCTGGTGGTTTGGCGCGCGCCGCGCTTCAGATCTTCGGTGAGATGGTCCGCCAGGAACGCGCGAACTTCGTCGCGAAACGCAATTTCCTCCGGCGTATGGGCAAGCTGCACGTCTTTATCCTTCTTGCCGCGACGGTCGGCGCCGGGGCGCGCGCTGACAAGCTGACGCTTCTGACAGCTCGCCTCAAGCTTGAAATTGCAAGGCGAAGGCCCCGCTACTGGCCGTGCGCGCCCACAAAACCGAGGCTCGCGGCGTATTGGATCGCCTGGGTGCGGCTGTTGGCGCCGAGCTTGGCGGCCGCGTTGCGCAGGTGGAACCGCACCGTCGAGACCGAGAGATGCATGATGATGCCGATCTCGACGTCGGTTTTGCCCGCCGCGGCCCATTTGAGGCACTGCGCTTCGCGGCGCGTGACCGATAGATCGGCCTGCACGCCCACTGCGCCCATCGCCTCGGCGTGCGCGGAGATGAAGCGAAGCGCGAGCGTGAACAGCCGCTCGGCGTTCGCTGCGAAGATCGGCGCAATCGAGGGCTCTGGCCGCCCGGCCCACACCACGGCGCCGATCACGCCGCGCGGCAAATGCACGGGGCAGATGATCGCCGCGTAGTCCTCGTCCGTCGGACGCACTTGGCGTGAGTCGACATTGTCCAAGAGATGCGTGGCGCGCCACGTCTTCAGCACGCCGCGCTCGTAATAGAATGGCTCGGAGATCAGCCGCGCGCCTTTGAGGAAGGGCGATTGGAGCGCGAGTTTGCGGTCGCGCCAATATTCATAGCCGGCGTCAATCCATTGGAACGTGGTTTCCGCGAATGGGCGGCCGGTACGGTCGCGCATCGGTTCGGGATCGCCGAAGTCCGGATGCGCGGCGATGAACGGTAAACCGAGCGCAACGCCGGCGTCGCGCACTTGCGCGGCGGCGGTTTCCGCTGCGTCCCAGATCACTGCGTCGATGGTTGGCTTGTCCACGCGCGCACCATGCGCTGGGCGCCCGCCGCGTTCAACACGCGCACGCCTTCAGCGCGAGCGCGGCCTGCGAAAAGCGCCTCACGATCTGTTGCATGCTGTTCGTCGCATCGCCCGCGCCGCGGCGCGGACCGGCGCGTATGCGGGATCAACGCGTAGGAAAGGGCTCTGCTTTGGTAAATTCGGTATGGCGGTTCGCATCTTTGTTCGTGGCCGCGGCTGCCGCGGCGTGCGCGTCCGCGCCGGAACCTGCCGTCCCTGTGCGGTTGGAACAGGCGTGGCGCATCGGCGGATTAGCTAACCCCGAAAGCGTTGCGCTCTCGGCGGACCGATCGTTTCTCTACGTCAGCAACGTGAACGGCGAGGGCGATGCCAAGGATGGCAACGGCTTCATCTCGCGCGTCTCGCTACGGGGCGACATGCTCGCGCGCGATTTTGCAACGGGGCTCGATGCGCCGAAGGGGCTCGCGCTCGCGGGCGATGCGCTGTTTGTTTCGGATATCGACCGGATCGTGGAGATCGACGCCGCGAGCGGGGCTGTGCGCCGCCGCATCGAAGCGCCGGGCGCGCGCTTCCTGAACGATGCCGCCGTCCTACCGGATGGAACGGTGATCGCTTCGGATTCTGCAACGCAACGCATCTACGCCGTGCGCGGCGCGGCTGCGGAGGTGTGGCTCGAGGATGCGCTGCTGAGCGCCATCAACGGTTTGTTGCCGCAACGCGATCGCTTGATCGTCACCACGATGGCGGGGCGTCTGCTCGCGGTGGATTACACATCGAAGGCGATCACCGTGCTCGCCGAAGGGCTTGGCGACGCCGATGGCGTGGCGAACCTTGGCGGCGGGCGTTACCTTGTGACCGAGTGGCCGGGCGTCGTGCACGTCGTCGATGCGCGCAGCGGGACGCACGAAACCATTTCAGACACGCGCGTGGCGCGCCGCTTCATGAACGACAATCTCTTGTATCGCGGCGTGCTTTACCAAGCGCACTGGGAGCCGAGCGAGCTCACGGCGTATCGCCTGCGCTAGGGAGCGCCGTAGCCGCCGCCGCCCGGCGTTTCGATCACGATCACGTCGCCAGGCGCGACCTCGGTCGCTTCGGTCGCGCCGAGCGGATCGATGCGCCCATCCGCGCGCCGCACGCTTGTGCGGCCGGGCGCGCCGTCGCCGCCGCCGTTGAGGCCGAACGGGACAGTCGTTCGCCGGTTCGAGAGCATTGCCGCCGTCATCGGCGCGCGGAAGCGCACTTCGCGCAAAACGCCGTCGCCGCCGCGTGCAGCGCCCGCGCCGCCCGAGCCGCGCCGCACCGCGAAGCGTTCGACGAGCACCGGGAAGCGCCGCTCTAGAACTTCGGGATCGGTGAGGCGCGAATTGGTCATGTGCGTCTGCACCGCGCTTGCGCCCGCAAAGCCGGGACCGGCGCCGGCGCCGCCGCAGATCGTCTCGTAATATTGGCGGTTCGCGTCGCCGAACGTGAAATTGTTCATCGTGCCTTGCGAGGCCGCGAGCGCGCCGAGCGCGCCATAAAGCGCATCGACCACAACCTGACTGGTCTCAACGTTGCCGGCGACGACCGCCGCGCCTTTGCGCGGATTTAGCAGCGAGCCTTCCGGCACGATGATGTCGATTGGTTTCAGGCAGCCCTCGTTGAGCGGGATCGCATCGTCTACCAGCGTCCGAAACACGTAGAGCACCGCGGCGCGTGTGATCGCGAGCGGCGCGTTGAAATTCGTTTCGCTTTGCGCGCTCGTGCCGGTGAAGTCGATCGCGACGCGATCTCCATTTGGCCGGATCGCGACGCGCACGATGGCTCCGTTGTCCATTGGCGCCTCGAACGTGCCGGGCGTCAGCCGCGCAATGACGCGCTTGATCTGCGCCTCGGCGTTGTCCTGGACGTGCCGCATATAAGCAGCAACGCCGCCGCGCCCGTATTGCGCTACGAGACGTTTCAGTTCCGCCGCGCCGCGCAGACATGCCGCGATCTGCGCTTTGATGTCCGCGATGTTGCGGTCGATGTCGCGCGCCGGATGCGGGCCGGTGGCGAGGAGCGCCCGCACCGCGTCCTCACGCAGCTTGCCATCTTCGGCGAGCAAGAAATTCTCGATCAGCACGCCTTCGTCTTCGATGTGCAGGCTCATCGGCGGCATCGAGCCCGGCGTGAGGCCGCCAATGTCGGCATGGTGGCCGCGCGCGGCGGTGAAAAACGCGGGCGCCGTTTCGCTATCCAGCATGACCGGCGCGATCACGGTGATGTCCGGCAGGTGCGTGCCACCCGCGTGCGGCGCGTTCAGCATGTAGAGGTCGCCGTCGCGCAAGCCGCGCCCGTCGTTGCTGCGCGCTTCAAGGATCGCGGCGACGCTCGCGCCCATTGAGCCGAGATGCACGGGAATGTGCGGGGCGTTGGCGACGAGCCCGCCGGTCTCGTCGAATACCGCACAGGAAAAATCGAGCCGCTCTTTGATGTTCACCGAGGATGCGCTGTGCTGCAGCGCGAGGCCCATCTCTTCGGCGGTCGCCATGAAGCGGTTGTTGAACACCTCGAGCAGAATCGGATCGACCGCCGCGTCAATCGCGAATTTGTCCGGCGCCGGTTCGACGCGCGTGAGCACGAGGTCGCCGCTCTCGCGCATCACGCCGCGCCAGCCGGGATCGATCACGGTTGTTGCACCGTCATCGAGCACCAATGCTGGGCCATCGAGCGTAAAGCCTTCCGGCAAATCCGCGCGCCGCCAAACGCCTTCGGCGAGTGGCGCGGGCGCGCCAGTTGGCAAGCGCATCGTCTCACGCGGCGCGCCGCCTTCAGCGCTCGCTTCCGCCGTGAGCGAAGCAACGATGATCGTGCGCGCGGGATCGTTGAACCCGAAGCGTTTCATGTGTTCGGCCGTAAACGCCGCGGCCATTTCCGCTTCGGAAGCGAGCGGGATTGGCAGGCCAACGTCGCCGCCTTCGTATTTGAGCGACGCCGTCACCGTGACCGTCACATAGCGCACGCTCTGTGCTTCGAGGTCTTCACGCGCCTCATCGGCAAGCTGCGCCGCGCGTGCGCGAATGTTCGCCGAAGCGAGCGACGCCTCGACTGTCGCTTCGCGCACCGCTCGGTGCGCCGCGAGCCCCATGCCCCACGCCGAGAGCACACCCGCCAGCGGATGGATCAGCACCGTGCGCGCGCCGACGGCGTCGGCGACGGCGCACGCATGCTGGCCGCCCGCGCCGCCGAACGCGACGAGCGCATAACCTGACGGATTGAAGCCGCGCTCGATCGTGATCTTCTTGATCGCTGCGGCCATGTGCTCGTTGGCGATGGTCAGGAAGCCGCGCGCGATTTCTTCGGGCATCATGTGTTGGCCCGTCGCCGCAGTGATTTCGTTCGCTAACGCCGCGAACCTCTCGCGCACCACACTCGTATCGAGCGGCTGATCCGCGGTCGGCCCGAAGATTGGCGGAAAGAACTCCGCCCGCATGCGGCCGAGCAGCAGATTGCAATCCGTCACCGTGAGCGGCCCGCCGCGCCGGTAGCACGCTGGTCCCGGATCGGCGCCCGCCGAGTGCGGGCCGACGCGCAGGCGCGCGCCGTCGAAGGAGCACACGGAGCCGCCGCCCGCCGCGACGGTGTGAATCTGCAGCATCGGCGCGGTGAGCCGTACGCCTGCGACCACCGTCTCGCTCGCGCGCTCATACGCGCCCGCGTAATGCGCGACGTCGGTCGACGTACCACCCATGTCGAAGCCCAGCGCATGCGTGAAGCCCGCGCGCTCCGCCGCCGCCGCCATGCCAACGACGCCGCCCGCCGGTCCTGAGAGCACCGCGTCGCGCCCTCGAAACGCGCGCGCATCGGCGAGGCCGCCGTTGGATTGCATGAAGGAGAGTCGCGTTGTCTCGGCGAGTGCGCCCGCGACACGCGCCACATACGCATCGAGCACTGGTGAAAGATACGCGTCCGCAACGGTCGTGTCGGCGCGGCCGATGAATTTTTCTAGCCCCGAAACGTCGGAGCTGACGGAGACGTGTGTGTAGCCAATCTCCCGCGCCAGCGCGGCGAGGCGGCGCTCATGCGCGGGATAGGCCGCGCCGTGCACGCACGCGATCGCGCAGGCCCGAAAGCCCGCCTCGAACGCGGTTCGAAAATCCGTGCGCGCTTGCGCTTCGTCGAGCGGGGCGTCGACCTCGCCCTCCGCCGTCACACGTTCGCGCGCCTCGACCACGCGCCGGTGCAAAAGGTCAGGCTTCACGATGTGACGCGCGAAGATATCTGGCCGCGCTTGAACGCCGATCTCCAGCGCGTCGGCGAAGCCCTGCGTCACGACCAGCACGACATCTGCGCCCTTGCGCTCCAAGAGCGCGTTGGTTGCGACGGTCGTGCCCATCTTCACTTCGCCGATCGCGCCGCCGCCGTGATCGCGCACGATGCCGGCGATGCCTTCGAGCGCAGCGTCTTCGTAGCGCTCGGGATTGACCGACAACAGCTTGCGCATGACAAGCGGTCCGCCATCAGGCGGTGCGCCGATCACGTCGGTGAACGTGCCGCCGCGGTCGACCCAGAAGCGCCAGCCTTGCGTGCCCATGATGCGCCGTACTGGCGCGATCAGGGCCGCCGGCGCAAGTCGAGCGTCATCGGAAACTCGCCCGCCGGTTCGCGCGGCGGCGGCGCGACCGGCCCGCCGGTGTGCCCGTGATCTTGAAAGCGCGCGAGGCGGCGCGCTTCAGCCTCATACGTGTTGACCGGATGCGTCTCGTAATTGCGCCCGCCCGGATGCGCGACGTGATAGACGCATCCGCCGAGTGAAAGGTTCGACCATGTGTCGACGATGTCGAATGTCAGCGGCGCATCGACCGCCAGCGTCGGGTGCAGGCCGCGCGCCGGCTTCCACGCTTTGAAGCGCACGCCCCCGACATGCGCACCCGAAATCGCCGACAGAGGAACACGTCGGCCGTTGCACGCCAGAACGTGCCGCGCCGGATTGAAACCGGTGACGATCGCTTCCAGGCGCTCGACGGAGGAATCGACGTAACGCACCGTGCCGCCGATTGCGCCTTCTTCGCCGAGCACGTGCCAAGGCTCGAGCGCTTGGCGCAGTTCCAGGCGCACGCCGTGGCGCTCCACCGCGCCGCAGAATGGAAACCGGAACTCGCGCTGCGCTTCGAACCATGCCGGATCGAGGTCGTAGCCCGCACGCTTCAGATCGCCGAGAACGTCGAGGAAATCGGCCCAGACGACATGCGACAGCATGAACCGATCCGCGAGCGCCGTGCCCCACCGCGTCAGCGGTCCATCGAGCGGTTCGCGCCACATCCACGCGATCAGCGCGCGCAGCAGCACTTGTTGTGCGAGCGACATGCGCGCGTCCGGCGGCATCTCGAAGCCGCGGAACTCGACGAGCCCGAGCCGCCCAGTCGGCCCATCTGGCGAAAAGAGCTTGTCGATGCAGATTTCGGTGCGGTGCGTGTTGCCGGCGCTGTCCGCGAGCAAATCACGCAGCAGCCGATCGATGAGCCAGGGCGCCGGCGGCTCGCCTGCCCCGGGCATTGGCACCTGCGCGAGTGCGATCTCCAATTCGTAAAGCGCATCGTGGCGCGCTTCGTCGATCCGCGGCGCTTGGCTCGTCGGCCCGATGAAGAGCCCTGAGAACAGGTAAGAGAGCGAGGGGTGGCGCTGCCAGTAAATCAGCAGGCTCTTCAACAGATCGGGGCGGCGCAGGAACGGCGAATGGTTTGGCGTTGCGCCGCCGACCACGACGTGATTGCCCCCGCCTGTGCCGGTGTGGCGCCCGTCGACCATAAATTTGTCGGCGCCGAGACGCGTTTGGCGCGCGTCTTCGTAGAGCCCCGTGGTGATGGCGACGCATTCATCCCAGCTCTCGGCGGGCTGGATGTTCACTTCGATCACGCCGGGATCGGGCGTCACGCGCAGCACATTGATGCGCGGGTCCCAAGGCGGCGGATAGCCTTCCACGCGCACCGGCACGCCGCGCGCGGTCGCCGCGTCTTCGACGACGGCGAGAAGATCGAGATAATGCTCAAGCCGCTCAAGCGGCGGCATGAACACGCAGAGCTCGCCGTCGCGTGGTTCGATCGCGAGCGCGGTGCGCACGGAATTCGCGTCCGCTTCCTGTTCGATAACGTCCTGCCGGAGCCCGTCTGCGTGCGCGACACGTGCAAACATTTGCGGCGGCTGCTCTGGCAGCGGGCCGCGCTCTTCAGTGGGATCCGCGGGCGTCACGAGCGGGCGCTGCTCGGGCGGGCGCCAGGGTAGCGACGAGAGCGGCAAACGCAGCCCGACAGGGCTATCGCCAGGCGCGAGGAAGAGTTTGCCGCGCCGAAGCTTCCACGCTTCGCTGCGCCACGGGCTCGCAGTCGCCGGCAACGCGTTCCAGCGTTGGATCGGCAACACAAAGCCCGTGGGCGTCGTCAGACCGCGCTCGAACACGCGGGCGATGCGGGCGCGCTCTTCGGCGTCATCGAGCTTGGCGTTTTCGGGCGTGACGTTTTCGGGAAGGTTTGCTTCCTGCTTGATCCAGTGCAGCGGATCTTCATACGCCGGCAGCACGTAATCGGGCGCGGCGCCGACGCGCGTGGCGATATCCTGCGCCAGCACATGAGCTTGATCGACGCTGACGGCCTTTTTCGATTCATGGCCGATCAAAGCGGCGTCACGCCAAATCGGTTTGCCGTCCTTGCGCCAATAGAGCGAATAGCTCCAGCGCGGCAGGCTCTCGCCGGGATACCATTTGCCTTGGCCGTAATGCAGGAAGCCGCCCGGCGCGAAGCGATCGCGCAAGCGCCGGATCA
>CAZXNY010000031.1:0-13707 GCA_964642205.1 uncultured Caulobacteraceae bacterium | reverse complement strand
CGTTGGCGTTGAGCGCGCCGTAGCTGCGCGTTGTCCCATCCGGGTTTATGACGGCGGTTGCGTCGGGCTGAAGCTCGGCCCAGACGGCGTGCATCATGCCAAGCTGCGCGGCGTCGGTGACCCGCGCGCCCAGCTGCGCGTCGGCTGCGGCCCCCAAATCGGCCATGCTCGCTCTCCCGTACCGCCGCTTCGCCATACCAGTGCTTCGAAATGGCGTTGCGTTCTTTTGCCGTCAGGATAGCCTCAGAGTTACGCAGCGACACAAGCAAAAAAGCACGCGTCAGCCCAAGGGAGAGAGTTCGCATGGCCCAAGCCCAGCTCATCGAAGGCCCGTTCCGCACGCCCCGGAACATGGCGCAGACCGCCAAGGGCTCGATCCATGACGACGCGACCGCCTCCAAGCTTGGTTTCAAGGGCGGCACGGTCGCCGGTTCGATCCACATGGATCAGTTCGCGCCGATGCTGGTCGAGATGTTCGGCGAGGACTGGTTCAAGACCGGCAATCTGTCGATGCATTTCACGCAAGCGACGGTCGATGAAGAGCGCGTGCGCGCCGTGGCCGAGCGGGACGGCGAGCGCGCCAAGCTCACGATGTACAACGAGGCGGGCGATCTAATCGCCGTCGGCACCGCAAGTCTTGGCGAAGATTCGCGATCGGAATTGGCCGTGCGCCTGAAGAAGCAGCAGGCCGAGCGCCAGCCGACCGATCTGCGCATCCTTTCGGCGATCAAGATCGGCGACGAGGCCAAGGACATTCCGCTCACGCTTTCGCGGAACGAAATGGAGCGCCGGCTCGAAACCATCACGGAAGATTTGCCGCTCTATCGCGCGAAGGGCGTGCTCGCGCCCTCGCTGACCGTTCACATTGCGCACGGCGCGCGCAGCGCCGTGGTCGCGAGCGCGGGCAAGACCGTGGGTCTGTTCGGCGCGTTGCAAGTGCAGCATGTCAACGGCCCGCTGCTGGCGGATGCGCCCTATCTCGCGCGCACCAAGGTCTACGCGCTGAGCGAAAGCCCGCGCACCGAAAACGTCTGGTACGAAATCACGCTCGCGGAAAAGACCGCCGCGGGCGCGGCCGGCAAGGACGTCGCGCGTGTGATGTTCTTCCTGCGGTTCCTGAAGGGCTCTTCGGAGAAGTGGGCGAAGGGCTAGGGTCGGCTCGCATCCGCCGGCACTGGACGGACCTCCGGGAATCCCCTAGACGCGGTGACCTTCTGGAACGGGTGTATAGCTCAGTTGGTAGAGCAGCTGACTCTTAATCAGCGGGTCCAAGGTTCGAATCCTTGTACACCCACCAGAATTTCAAGCACTTAGGCTAGACCTCTAACGCGCTTGCGCCGTGCGGCGCGCGCGGCCATCGTTGGCGCGGAGGCGGCGATGTCGATGTTTCCTACGGCTCTGGCGGCGTTTGTGGTGCTGCATGTCGGTGTGTCCGCGACCGGTCTGCGCGGCGCGCTGGTGCGCCGCATCGGCGAGGGGCCGTTTCGCGGGCTTTTTGCGCTGGCGTCGGCCGTGGTGCTCGTCTGGATGATCTGGGCGTATGGGCAGATGCGCGCCAACCCGTTCGATGGCCTGAACGCCGCGCTTTGGTCGCCGCCGGCCTGGGGCCGCTACGCGGCGCAGGGTCTGATGATCGTCTCGTTCCTGTTCGTGGTGGTGGGGCTGGCGACGCCGGGTCCGACGCTCGCGGGCGCGGAGAAGATGCTCAGCAAAGACGAGCCCGCGACCGGCGTGCTGCGCATCACGCGCCACCCATTCCTTTGGGGCGTGGTGATGTGGGCGCTCGCGCATCTCCTGGCCAATGGCGAGCGGTTCGCGGTGATGCTGTTTGGCGCGCTCGGGCTGATGGTGCTCTTGGGCACGCGCTCAATCGACCGGAAAGGCGCGGCGCGCGATCCCGAAGGCTGGGCGCGGTTCGCGGCGGTGACGTCAAACATCCCGTTCGCGGCGATCGTGCAGGGGCGCAACGCGCTCGTGCTTGGCGAGATGTGGTGGCGGATCCTGTTGGCGCTGGGCGCCTATGGCGCGGTCGCCTACGCGCACCAATGGATTATCGGCGTCCCGGCTGTTCCGTGACGGTTTCGCGACTCGCGGCGTAAACGAGACCTTAAGCGCGTCGCTGTACGTTGGTCCGGCACAGGAGACGTTTCGCGCATGTCGGCCCGGCCGGTTCTCGATCTTGACCATTTCCGCCACATGACGGGCGATGACCGCGCCCTGCAGGCCGAGATCGTCGCGCTCTTCCGCGGTCAGGCGCAGATTTGGCGGCGCATCATCATTCCAGACGCGCCGGTGCAAAGCTGGCGCGACGCGGTGCACACGCTAAAGGGCTCGGCGCGCGGGTTAGGGCTGTGGCAGCTCGCTGACGCCTGTGAGGCCGCCGAAGCCGCGACGCGCGCATGCAATCCCGATAGCCGCGTCATCGGCCGCGAACTCGCGCAGGTGCAAGCCGCGCTCTGTGAAGCGCTCGATGCGTTGCCGGCGATGGAAGCCGCGAACGATTAGAAGAATGATTTAGAAAAGTGGGGGCTCAGCGCTCGCTGCGCTCTGGCGCGGCGGCAGGCGATCGCGAATTTCGCCGAGGCGCTCGTACGTCTCGAAGGCGAGAATGAAGATCTCACACAGGAAGCGCCAATAAACGAGCGCGACCGCGCCGAGCACCGGCGAGAGCAACACCACGAACAGCCCGCGAACGGCGTTCGACGGCAGCGCGAACAAACCGCCGACAATGCCGAAGAACACGGCGAGCCCAATCGCCGCCAGGCCCAAATAATAGATGATCTTTACAAGGATCGGGCCGAGCAGTTTGTCGAAGCCCCAGAACCTTTGCAGGATCGATTGCATGCGCGCGCCTCTTTGTGATCGCGTGTGAGCGTTAGAGCGTGTAGCCGCCGTCAGCCATGATCGTCGCGCCCGTGATCGGCGCGGTTTCGATCAGCAGCAATTCGACGAGACGCGCAATGTCGTCAGCGGTGGCGTAGCGCCCGAGCGGCGTCGCTTCCTGCGCGATGCGATCGAAGGCGGCGCGCTCGCTGCCGGTTTCGCGCACGAGATCCTGGAACATCGGCACGTCGCGCCACATTGGCGTTTCCACGCCGCCCGGCGCGATCGCGTTGACGCGGATGCGGTCGGGCGCGCCTTCCTTGGCCGCGACGCGCATGAGCTGCAAAAGGCCGGCTTTCGAGGCCCCGTAAGCGCCAACGCCTGGCTCGGCCTTTACGCCCGATGCGGACGCCATCACCACGATCGAGCCGCCCGCTTCGTTGCCGCGCATGAACGGCATCACCGCGCGCAGCGTCAGAAACGCGCCATCGAGATTGACGCTCATCACGCGGCGCCAATCGGCAAAGCTCATGTCCGTGATCGGCGCGGCGTGCGCGATGCCGGCGTTCACAAGCGCCCAGTCGAGCCGCCCGTAATGCGAGGCGATGAAGGCGCGCACATCTTCCCAGCGCGCTTCGTCCGCGACGTCGAGCGCGAGCGTGGAAACACGCTCGGGCGGGCTGGGCAGAGTATCTGCCGCGCGATCGAGCGCGGCGGCGTCGTGATCGACGAGCAGGAGCCCGCCCGTCGCGACAGACGAGAGCCGCCGTGCGACGGCAAGGCCGATGCCCGAGCCCGCGCCGGTGATCAGCGCCACTGGATTGAGCGGTCCCCCGAATGGCCCGGCGCTGGTGTCCATGCCGCATCTTTTGCGACGCCGCCGAAGCCGCTTCAAGCAAATTGCGAAACCGCCGCGCAATGCTGCGCCGCGATTTCGCACGCGCTCTTTCCGCTCTATAAGCCGCTCTCAGCCATGACCCGTTTCGCGTTGCAATTCGGCAAGACCCAGCCCGGCCTCACCTACGTGGAGCGGCCGACGGCCTATGGGTTGTGTCCGCGCGGCGACACGATCGCGCTCGTGCGCATCGGCAAGGCCGCGCCGTTCGAATTCGATCTGCCAGGCGGGGGCGTGGAGGCGGACGAGGACGAAGCGGCCGCGCTGATGCGCGAATTCATCGAGGAGACCGGGCTTACGGTGTGGCCCACGCGCGTCATCGGCCGCGCGGGGCAATACTGGGTCAATCGCGGCGAGCCGCGCAATTCGTTGGCGACGTTCTACGAAGTGGAATTGTCGGCTTCAGACAGCGCGCCGACTGAACCCGATCACGTCCTGATTTGGGCGCCGGCGTCGGATGCGATCATGAAGGTGCGCCACGAAGCGCATTCGTGGGCGATCTTGCACTGGCTGCGCGCGAAGAAGGGCGAGTAGCGCCTTACTCGCCGCGCAGGCGCGACGTGAGCGCATCGAGCAGATTGCGGTCTCTGAACGTCATTGGCTCGACGACCGCCGCTTGGATAAGCCGCTCATCATTGTCGGGGCTCGCGGCGAGCGCGCGCGCACGGATCGCGCGCGAGCGCACGATCGGCTCCAGGTCGGCGCTCTCGGGCTCAAGCAGGCGCGCGCGCGGTGAGAGGCCGCCCTGGCCGGTCATGTCCATCTGCGCCGTTTCAAACGACACGGGCGCGGGCGTGTTTTCCGCCATCTCGCTCGGCTGATCGAAGAGACGCACGCCGACCGCCGCGACGAGCATCACTGCGCCAACGGCGCCGAACGCCATCGCGGCGCGCGTGGACTCGATCCGCGGCGGCGCATCCTTTTGCGCAACGCGGCGAATGCGCCGCTCAAGTTCTTTCCAGCAATCGCTGACGCGATCTTCGCGCCACTTTGAAAAGTCGATTGGCGGTTCGCGGCGGCCCGCGAAAATCGGCTGTTTGCCAGTGAGCGTAAGTTCAACGGCATATGTCGGATCGGTCGCTTTCACCCACGGCGTCACGTACGGCGAGAACTCCGCCTGCTGCGACCACACGAACACGACGCATTCAGGATCACGCTCAGGATCAATCTCATCGAGCGTTGCGCGACCGCACGCGATGGTCACCACATGACCTTCCGCGCCAAGCAAGCGCGCAATCGCCTTTGCTTTCGCTTCGCCTTCATACGCACACACGATGCGGATCGTCGCGTTCATGTCCTGCCCAGGTGTTCGGCCTTCGCATCGGCCGCAAGGGAAGGCCGAAACCGGCCGGGTCCGGACATTAGCGCTGTGCAAGAGTGCGCGCTATGCGTCCGAAGATTAAAACTCAGTGTGCGCGCGCGCTGATCAGCGACACGCTTCCGGTCAGCGTATCGAACGAGCGTGCGTCATCCACAGCCCGGAACCCAGCGTCGCGGATCGTGCGTGCGAGCGGTTCGGATTGTTCGGCCTCTGCGCCTTGGAACGTGCGGTAAAGCGAACGCATCAACGGCGTGCGTTGCGCGCCATACTCGGCGCAGTGCAAGCGGCCATCGGCGCGGATCGCTTCGTGTGCGGCGCGCAGGATGAAGAGCTTTTCATGCAGCGCGAAACTGTGGAGAGCGAGGCACGAGACGATTTTCGTCGGCGCCCATTGCGCGGTGAGTTGCGCCAAGTCACGCGTTCTGCCGTGCACAAAGTGCGCTGTGCGCGCGCCAGCTTCCGCAGCGCGCGCGCGTGCGCGATCGAGCGCGGCCGCGTCGCTATCCACAACAATTATCGTTGCATGCCGTTGCGCGTGCGCAAGCGTGGGCGCCATCGCGCCAGCGCCCGCGCCAATCTCGACAATCACATCACCGGGCTTCGGCGCGATTTGCGTGAGAAATGCGCGCCGCCACGGGGCCTCGCGTGCGGCCACCGAGATGACCGCGTCCACGAGCGGCGAAAGCCGTTCGTCTTCGGTGAGCCGCGCGAGGGGTGACGTCGCCATGCATCGCCAGCGTGTCGCAGCGGCGCCGGCCAAGCACCTAAAGATACGCAAATAATCGCGAACGGCGCGAAGGCGTGTCGTTCTTGCAACATGCTATGTGGCGAGCAAAGCGCGCTCTCATACCGTAGGATTGATTACATGACGGCAATCTTTCCGTGCGCCCCGCGGTCGCACACGGTAGTCTCTTCCCGCCACGGCGTTAGATCGTGGGGTTCAGGGAAGGGGAAGCACATGGATATGTCGGCTTATCTGCCGCTCATCGTGCAGGCGCTCGGCGGGCTCGCCGCGAGCAACATCGCGGGCGCGTTGACGCGCGGCGGCGGCGGCGTGCTGGGGCGCTCGATCATCGGGATCATTGGCGGCCTTGCTGCGGGGCAGGGGCTGCCGCAGGTCGCGCAGGCGGATGGCGCGCTCGACGCGGTCTACGGTCTGGCGCAAGGCGATGTCGGCCAGCATTTGGGCAATTTGATCGTGGGCGCGAGCGGCGGGGGCGTGCTCGGGCTCATCGCGGGTCTCGTTCTGCGCCCGCGGCGCTGACGCAAGCGGCGCGGCGGCGCTAAACCGAGGGGCGATGCGCCGCCCGCCCCACCTGCCATTTCTCGCCGGTCCGCCGGAATTCACAGTCGGGCTCCGGCCCATTGCGCCGGAGGCGTGGCTCCAGCCGGATACCGAAGCCGCGCACATTCCGGACAAGCGCCGTCAGATCGCGGCGATGGGCGCGCTCGTGCATCGCGAACTGCCGGAAGCCGCGCCGATCCTCTCGGCCGTCGCCGACCGCATCGCGCCGCGCGCCGCGGACTTTCGCGCCGCGGCGGAGACCGTGTCCGACGATGTTTGCGTGATGCTCCGCCGGGAGGAGGGCTGGATACTTGGCGGCGCGGTTTTGTGTGCGCCGTCGCAATGGTCGCTCACGGAGCATTTCGGCAAGCCGCTGCCGCACATTCACGGCGGCGTGCCCGATAAGCTTGGGCCCGGCGGCACACAGGCGCTCGCGGCGCGCATCACGCGCGTGTTCGATGGGCTGCAGCCCGGCCAAGTGCTGGAGCGCTTCAATTGGACGGTTCAGTTCGGCCCGGATCGCTACCTGCCGGACCCGTCGTTGATGCGCGCACGCAGCACGGAATGGAGCGCGGCTGAGCAACGCGAGGGCTTATGGCTGCGCGTTGAGCGCCAAACCATTTCAAAGACCGAGGGCGCGGTCGTGTTCACGATCCGCATTTGCCTCGATCCGCTAGCTGCGGTGTTCGCGGTGGAAGACGCCAAGCTCGCATTTGCGCGCGCATGGCGCGGCGCGCCCGAGCATGTGCGCACGTACAAGCGCTGGTCGTTCTTCGCGCGCGCCGTGGACGACGTACTTAGCTTGTGAAGATGCGCGTCAAGAACGCCGCATCGGACCATGTCGGATCGGGCGCGCCGTTTGAGAGGCGCGCGATCACGATACGCAGCGAGGGCGAAACGTAGAGCCGCTGCCCAGCGCCGCCGGCCGCCATTGCGAGGTCGGCCGGAACGCGCGCGCCAAGCGTCCAGAGATCGGAACCCCGCGGCGCTGGCGCGTTGTTTGACGCGGCAAGCCACAAGCCAATGCCGCGCCGGCCTTCGATAAAGCTCCCGGTGAGCGCTGCTTGCATCGCCGATGCACTCACCACATGCGCGCCGCGATAGACGCCGTCGCGCTGGATGAGCTCTCCAACGCGCGCCCACCCATCGGCGGAGATCGACGCGCCATCGTCAAAGCGCGGCGCGCCGTTGCTGTCGCGTGCGAACTGTACGACGCCTGCGCCAATCGGGCCAAACACGCGCAGCGCCACGTAACGCGCGGGATCGACCTCGCCGATGCGCGGCCCGCGCCGGCGCCGGTCGAGCGCGGCGTCCTCCAGCTTGCGGCGCGCGATTTCGACGAAGAGCCGATAGCCGGCGCTGTCATCCGCAAACGCGGCGTGCGGGGGATTTTGCGGCTCCAGTGCAATGAGCGTGGCGACGTCCGGGGCTTCGCCCGCAATGCCGCTCGTGCCGTTGAGCAAAGTGCGCAGAGTGATGGCGTTCTTGATCGGGTGCGCGCCCCAATCGCCGAGCGTCATCGCTGCGGGTTCGTCGAGCGAGAGCAGGCGGTCTTCCGCGAGCGCTGCGGCTAGCAGCGCCGCGAACACGCGCGTCGCCGTGCCGAGCGGATGGAGCGCGGCGGCGGCGTTCGCGTTCACGTAGCGCGATGCGAGCAGCACGCCGCTGCGCTGAATGATGAGCGCTGCGCCGTTGTGACGGTCGGAATATTCGGCGGCGGCCGCGAAGCGCTGCGCTTGCGCGTGCGCGCCGGGCGCTAGCGCTGCGGCAGCGAGGCCCGAGACGAGAAGTGAGCGGCGGTGCATCCCTGCCGGATGCTAGCGCGCATAGGCGTAAGGGCAATGGCGGGGAACCGATTGGCGCGCCGCTGCGTACAAGGCGCATGCGCTTCCTCACCTGCCTTGTGCCGCTCCTTCTTCTCGCGGCCTGTATCTTGCCGCCGGTGAACCGGTCCGCCGAGACGCCACTCGGCCCGGTCGCGCAGATCGAGGTCGAGCGGTACACGGGCCGCTGGTACGAGATCGCCCGGTTCGAGAATTCGTTCGAGCGCGACTGCGAAGGCGTGACGGCGGAATACACGTCGCGCCCGGACGGGCGCATTACGGTGATCAACACGTGCCGCCAAGGCTCCCCGTCTGGCCCGGCCGAGCGCGCCGAAGGCGTCGCGCGCATCGTGGACACGGCAACGAACGCCAAGCTCAAAGTGCGGTTCGGCGGGCCGTTCGAGGGCGATTACTGGGTGCTCGATCGCGACGCGGACTATCAATGGGCCCTGGTGGGCGAACCGAGCGGGCGCTTTCTCTGGATCTTGTCCCGCACGCCAACGATGAGCGAGGCGCTGCGCGCGGACCTCGTGCAGCGGCTTCAAGCGCGCGGCTACAACACCGCGGCCCTCAGGTGGACGGCGCAGCCGCCGGCGTAAGCGCTGCGCGCCGCGCGCGCCGGCGTGTTTCGAGCCGCCGGCCGAGCGCAATCATCGGCTTCTCGAACGTGACGTGCGAGATGTGCGCAACGAGGAGCGTTGCGGGGTAGGCGATCGCGAACACCATCGCGCCATGGATGAGCACGTTCGTCATGGAGTCCTGCTCGGGCGCGAGCGGCGCGACGAGGAAGTGCGCCAGCACGATGATCGCCGGGTGATAGACGTACGCGCCGTAGGAGATGCGCCCAGCCCATTGCAGCTGCGGCAGCGTGAGGAGCGATTGCAGCAGCGGCGGGCGCTTTAGCGTCCACATCAAAAGCGCGGCCGCCAGCATCCAGACTGGCGTGTAGATGAAAATCTCGCGCCCTTGGCCAAACATCACGCCGGAGACGAGATCGCGGAAGAGATCGAAGCCTCGCCGGTCCGCGGCGATGTTGAAGCCGAGATAGACCGCGACATGAAGCGCGAACGCGGCGATCGCCGCCAGCGTGAACCACCAGACGAGTTTGCCTGCTTCCAGCACGCGCAGCCGGTAAAGCGCGATCAGCCCGCCCGCTGCGAACGCATCGAAGTGGCCGGGCGACATCGTGTAGACCGCGAACGCGGCCTGCAGCGGCTCGACATTGTTTTGCGAGAGCCAGAGGCTGAGCGCGGCGCGGATCAGCGGCGCGCCAATGATCATCGCGATCAGCGCGCGCGCGAACACCGCGCGCGGCGCAAAGCAAAACAAGAGCCCGAACGCGATGTAGAAGTGCTCTTCGACCGCGAGCGTCCAGGTGTGACTGAGCGAGATCGGCCAAAGGTCCAGCCCGCCGGCCATGGTGTAGAAGTTCGAGGTGAACGTGATCGCCGCAAGCGCGGCCTGCCAATGGAACGCCGTGCCCGCGATCAGCGCCGCAACGATCGCTGCGGCCGTGTAGAGCCACAGCACCGGCCAGATGCGAAAAGCGCGGCGCAGGATGAAATCGAAGAAGCCGCCGCCGCGCGCCGCGCCTGGCTCGCCGCGCTCAAGCAGCGTGTGCGTGACGACGAAACCGGAGATCACGAAGAAGAGCCACACGCCGGTCCAGCCGAACGGCAGCAGCTGGCAATGCTGCAGCACCACCGCCGTCACCGCGAAGGCGCGCAGCGCATCGACTTCCGGATAGTAGGTGTGCGGCCCGCCCGAAGGGGCGGGCGTCTCCGGCGTACTCATAAAGGCCCCAACAGCGCGCGGGGGCGAACGTAATGCGGCGCGCACGTAAGCGCGAGCCGCATGGTTATCTGGTTAAGCGCGCTTCTTGGCGCGGCGTGCGGCAGCTTCCGCAAGGTCGCGGCGGGCCTGCTCTTCGCTCTCTTTGATGGCCTTCAACTCGGCGGCTTTACGGCGAGCCTTTTCTTCTTCCTTGGCTTTGCGCTTGGCGGCGGCGGCGGCTTCCTCGGCGGCTTTGCGCACGGCCTCGGCGCGCTCCATGCGCTCAAGCTCGACGCGCTCGCGGCGCGCGAGTTCGGCGGCGCGCTTGCGCTCTTCCTTTTCGGCTTGGGCTTTGGCGGCTTCAGCGGCGGCGGCCGGATCGGCGGGCGCGGCGTTGGCGGCGGCCTTGGCTTTGAATTTTTCCAGCATCGCCTTCTTG
This sequence comes from uncultured Caulobacteraceae bacterium, assembly GCA_964642205.1. Classification (GTDB taxonomy): domain Bacteria; phylum Pseudomonadota; class Alphaproteobacteria; order Caulobacterales; family Aquidulcibacteraceae; genus JBEVOS01. The sequence goes on along the minus strand of CAZXNY010000031.1, from coordinate 3,348 downwards.
GCCTCGGCGGCCGCGTCGAGGCGGGTGGTGGCTTTCCAGTCGTTCTTGAAATCCGACATGCATCTTCCTTGCGGGGGAATGGGGCGGACAAAAGGGCCGGGGCCGCGTTAGGGGCGCGGACGCATCGTTCCGGGATTACGGTTTGGGACGCCGCAGATAGCGCAGGCGGGCGGCGGTTTAAAGGCCCGCGCGCCCGCTCTGCGACCAATCGCGCAGCAAAGCTGCTATGAGGCTAGCGGGAGAGCTCCCGCATCGCTTCCTCAAGGCCTTGAAGCGTAAGCGGGAACATGCGCTCCGGCCCGATCACGTCCTTGATGAGATTGACGCTCGGCGTGTGATCCCAATGCGCGCGCGGCACGGGGTTGAGCCACACGACGCGCTCGTAGATCTCCGTCACGCGATGCAGCCACATCGCGCCCGGCTCTTCGTTCCAGTGCTCGACCGAACCACCAGGATAGGTGATCTCGTACGGGCTCATAGTCGCGTCGCCGATGAACAACACTTTGTAGTCGTGCGGGTACTTGTGCAGCACGTCGATCGTGTTGAGCTTTTCGGTGTTGCGGCGGCGGTTGTCCTTCCAGACTTGCTCGTAGAGGCAGTTGTGGAAGTAGAAATATTCGAGGTGCTTGAACTCGGTGCGCGCCGCGCTGAACAGCTCCTCGCACAGCTTGATGTGCGCGTCCATCGAGCCGCCGATATCGAAGAAGATGAGCACCTTGATCGTGTTGCGCCGTTCCGGCCGCATCAGAATGTCGAGATAGCCCTGGCGCGCCGTCGAACGGATCGTGCCTTGGAGATCGAATTCATCGGGCGCGCCGGTGCGCGCGAATTTGCGCAAGCGGCGCAGCGCGACTTTGATGTTACGTGTGCCGAGTTCGACGTTGTCGTCGAGGTTTTTGAACTCGCGCTTGTCCCAAACTTTCACCGCGCGGCCGTGGCGGGACTTGTCCTGCCCCATGCGGATGCCTTCGGGGTGATAGCCATCGGCGCCGAACGGGCCTGAGCCGCCGCGGCCGAGCTTGTCGCCGTTCTTGCCCTTTTGATCTTCGCCGTTGCGCTTTTGCTCTTCCATGCGCTCGCGCAACTTATCCATGAGCGCTTGCCAGCCGCCGGCCTTCTCGATCTCGGCGCGCTCTTCGTCAGTCATGTATTTTTCGGTGAGCGCTTGCAGCCACTCAGACGGCAGATCGCCCTCGACAGCTTCGCTGGTATACTCGAGGCCTTTGAAGACGTGGCCGAACACGCGATCGAACTTGTCGATGTGGCGCTCGTCTTTCACGAGCGTGGCGCGCGAGAGGTAGTAGAAATCCTCGATCTTCGGCGGGATCACATCCTTCTCGAGGCACTCGATCAGCATCAAATATTCTTTGAGGCTGACCGGGACCTTGGCGTCGCGAAGCTCGGTGAAGAAGCGCTGGAACATCAGGCCATCCCTTCCGCGCTTCGGCCCCTCCAGCCTCGAACTGGGGGTGGCGCGGTTCGAAGGGGCAGTATGGGGGGAGCCGGGCCTGCCGTCCAGGGCAGGGGCGCGGGCTAGATTCCCTCGCCGGGCCGCGCCTGGATCGCCATTAGGGCGCGCGCCCAGGCGTAATCGGCGGCCGCTTCGGTGTCGGAGCCTTCGGGGCCGGTGTAGCGCATCAGGATCACCCATCCGCTGATCACCGCGACAGACGCGCGCGAATAGGCGCGGCCCGCAACGCCCTGGTAGCGCGGCAGGATGAAGTGCGCCGTCCGGCTTTCGGGCAGCGGCTCGTCATTGTCGTCGCTGAGGCCCTCGCGGCGCGCGAAGCCCTGCGCGTCGGGGTAGGCCTGGAAAATCTCCTCGACCACTTTAGCGAGCGCGACGTCGAGTGTGCGCCGGTCCGGGTAACGCGTGGCGTAGAGCGTGCGCACGCCTTCGCCGCCGCCGGAATTGCACGCCACATCTTCGCCGGGCGCGGCGCCATATGTTCCGCTCGGAAACACGGTGATTGTCGCGGGCGTGTCGGGCTCGAAGTCGCAATTGAGGCCGCTCGCGCGGTGGCGCGCGATCACGTGCACGCCGTCCGTTTCAGGATCGAACCATGCTTGTGCGTTCGCGCGCTCGATGATCGTTGCGGCTTGCCCGACATAGACCGCTTGGCGCGGCGCTTCGAGCCACGGCTCTTCCTCCGGCGCGCTTGCGCAAGCTGCGAGGAGTGTCAGCGGCAGGAGGACGGCGGCGCGCATGATGCAAACGCTACCGCGCGCCGGGCGAAGCCGCCATCTCTGTTAGGGCCGGACGCGCGCGGCGTTCGCGGCCAGATCGGTGACGAAGGCGGTGGGATCGCTCACGCCGGCGGGTTGCGGGGTCTCGAACGGCCAGCGCGCGTTGCGCCGCGTTCCGGGCGGATAGGTCTCGACATGCAGCTGCGCGGTGTCGCTGATGCGGGCGATCTCTTCGCCAGCGCCCACGGTATCGCCGATGCGCCGCCGCGCCATCGCATCGGCGCGCACCTCGCCGTAGAGCACCACGCGGTCGCCGTGATCGATCATCAGCGCCCAGGTGTGCTCACCGGTGCGCGCGACCAGAAACGGAAAGAACGCCACGATGCGTCCATCCGCTATCGCCAGCACGCGGTCGCCCGGCCGCGCGTAAAGGTCGAGGCCGACGTGATGGCGCAGCGGGTTCGCAAGCCGCGACACGGGCCGCGGCGCAGCAAAGCAGCGCAGCGCGATGCAGTTGCCGGGCGAGGACACCACCATCGCGCGAGGCTCATTCGTCACCACCGGCCAAAAGCGCTGCGCTGGTTGCGCGAATGCGGGCAGCGCGGCGATCAGCAGGAGGCAGACAGCAAAAAGGGTGCGCGCCATGCACGCACCCTTGATGTTTACGTCGGCGAAAATGTGTCTCGCCGTTATTGCGCGCCGCCGGCGCCGCCGCCGCCGCGCGTTTCGCGGCGGGCGAGGAAGGCGAGGCGTTCGAACAGCTGCACGTCTTGCTCGTTCTTCAACAGAGCGCCGTGGAGCGGCGGGATCAGCTTGCCCGGATCCTTCGAGCGGATGGTTTCCGGATCGATGTCGTCGGTCGCGAGCAGCTTCAGCCAGTCGAGCAATTCGCTGGTGGAAGGCTTCTTCTTGAGGCCTGGCACCTTGCGCATGTCGTAGAACACCTTGAGCGCTTCGGAGACGAGACGTCCTTTGATGTCCGGGAAGTGGACGTTGATGATCTGCTGCATCGTCGCTTCATCGGGGAAGCGGATGTAGTGGAAGAAGCAGCGGCGCAGGAACGCGTCCGGCAGTTCTTTTTCGTTATTCGAGGTGATGATCACGATCGGGCGGACTTTCGCCTTCACCGTGCGGTCGAGCTCGTAGCAATAGAATTCCATG